>JANNQY010000083.1:0-3104 GCA_031400995.1 Lysobacteraceae bacterium | reverse complement strand
CGCGGCCCAGGCGTAGAACGCCGCGCCGTCGGGCAGCGCCCAAACGCCGTGGTTGCCGGTGGTCTTGGGCAACAGCGCGTCGTAATAGGCGATGAACTTGCCGTAGGCCGGATAGACCTGCCCGCTGACCGCCGCTTCCACTTTGGCCAGCAGTGCGTCGCGCTCGCCGTCCTTGAGCGTGCCCGCCGGCAGCTTGTCCAGTTTCTCCAGGAACGAGGCGTAGAGGATGTTTTCCTTGGCCGGCGCCGCGGTGAACGCGCGCATTTCGGCCAGCACTTTTTCCACCACGAACGTGGGCGGCAGGATGCCGGCCGCTTCGCGCTCGCGCAGGCCTTCGAGCACCTGTTCCACCATCACCGGCGCCTTGTCCAGGCGGGCGATGTAGTTGGCGGCGTCCTTGGCGTTGCCCACCGGGTGCTGGGTGGCCAGGAAGGTGGGGTAGTTGCTCTGCACGCCGAACAGTTGGTTGAGCGGGTAATTGTGCTGGCTGAAGCGCTCGCCCTGGGCCTGGATATCCAGGAAATACTCCAGCACGTCGTAGGACAGCTGCTGGTCCGCGCTGAGCGTGCTGCGGTCGTAGCGCTTGAGCATGGCCAGGTCGTCGCGCAGCTTGGCCTGCAGCTTGCGCTCGTGCGCCGGCGAGCGGTCGGTGAGGTCGTCGCTGTACCAATCCATCCATGACGGCAGCGCCCGCAGCGAGCTGAGCAGCTCGGGGTCGTTCACGCCGTACTCCATGAACACGCGCTCGAAGAACCAGTCCACCTTCAGCGGCTTGGCGTACAGGGTATGCAGCACCAGGCCGGTGACCAGCACCAAAGTGGCCAGCAGCAGCCAGCCGAACAGGCGGAACAGGGTTTTCATCGAGCGTGTCTCCAAAGTAAGCCCTGAACATACCAGAGCCGCGCCGGGGCCTATAGACTGCCGGCATGAATTACCGACACGGATTCCATGCCGGCAACCACGCGGACGTGCTCAAGCACTTGGTGCTGGTGGCCCTGCTCGACAGCTTCAAGCGAAAGGATTCGGCGTTTTTCGTGATTGACAGCCACGCCGGCCGCGGCCGCTACGATCTGGCCGGCGGCCAGGCCAGCAAGACCGGCGAAGCCAAGGCCGGCATCCGCCGCCTCTGGGCGGCAGCGCCCACCCAGCCCCCGGCGCTGGCGCGCTACCTGGCCGCCGTGGCTGCCAGCCAGGCCGAAGCCCCGGACAGCTATCCCGGCTCGCCGCTGCTGGTCTCGCAGGCACTGCGGCCCCAGGATCGCTTCGCGGCCTGCGAAGTGGTCGCCGACGAGGCCGCCGCCCTCAAGTCCCTGCTGGCCCGCGACCCGCGCAGCCACGTACACGCCCGCGACGGCTACGCCGCCATCAAAGCGCTGCTGCCGCCCAAAGACGGCACCACCCGCTTCGCGCGCGCGCTGGTGCTGGTGGACCCGCCCTACGAAGCCCAGGAAGCCGAGTACCCACTGATCCTGGCCGCCATCAACGACGCGCTCACGCGCTTTCCGCAGGCGGTGTTTGCGGTCTGGTACCCGATAAAACAGCGCGCCAGCCTGCATCCGTTCTTCCGAAAGGTGACCGCACTGCCGGCGAAATCGGCGCTGGCGATTGAACTACTGGTGCGTCCGGACAACTCGCCGCTGCGGATGAACGGCAGCGGGATGCTGCTGGTGAACCCGCCGTGGCAAATTGAAAAAGACATCGAGCCCGCCCTGAAGCCCCTCGCCCATGCCATGGGCGAAGCCAGCGCCTCCTGGCGCCTAACCTGGTTGAAGCAAGACAAGGCCTGACCCCATGACCCCGAAGAAAGCCCAATACAGCGAACGCGGCCCGGTGCCGCAGGACGTCATCAGCGCGGTGGAATTCGAGCTGGCGCCGCTGGCCGCCGGCCAGGTGCGGGTGGCCGTGCTGGCCGCGCCCATCAACCCCTCCGACGTGCTCACGCTCACCGGCGAGTACGGCATGCTGCCGCCGCTGCCGGCGGTGGGCGGCAACGAAGGCGTCGGCCGCGTGATCGAGGCCGCTGCCGACGTGACCGAACCGGCCGTGGGCACGGTGGTGCTGCTGCCGGTGGGCTGCGGCACCTGGACCACCCACCTCACGCTGGCGGCCAAGCACCTGGTCGCCCTGCCCGCCGGCGTGGATCCGGTGCAGCTGTCCATGCTCACGGTGAACCCGCCCACCGCCCTGCTGATGCTCACCGAGTTCGTGGACCTCCAGCCCGGCGACTGGGTGATCCAGAACGCGGCCAATTCGGCCGTGGGCGGCTACCTGATCCAGTTGGCCAAGCTGCGCGGCCTCAACACCATCAACGTGGTGCGCCGCGCCTCGGCCATCGCGGCGGTGAAGGCCAGCGGCGCCGAGCACGTGGTGGTGGATGCCGAAGACCTGCCCAAGCGCGTGCGCGAGGCGACCGGCGGCGCACCGGTGAAGCTGGCCATTGACTGCGTGGGCGGCGTCAGCACCGAAAACCTGGCGCGCTGCCTGGACGAAGGCGGCACGCTGGTGAACTACGGCGCGATGAGCGGCGAGCGCTGCATGATCTCGCCGCGCTTCTTCGTGTTCCGGGACATCACCCTGCGTGGGTTCTGGCTGTCGCAGTGGTTCAAGAAAGCCACGCCCGAGCAGCGCACGGCGGTGTTCGGCGAGATCGCCAAGCTCATTGCCCAGGGCAAGCTGCAGGCGCGGGTGCAGGCCACCTATTCGCTGGACCACATCAAGGAAGCCGTGCAGGCCGCCGCCAGCGGCGCCCGCGACGGCAAGATCATCGTCGAGCCGAACGGGCCGCCGCGCGCGGCAATGTGACGCCGGGCGCTGCGCTCACTCGTAGCGCAGCGCTTCGATCGGGTCCAGGCCGGCGGCCTTGGACGCCGGCATGATGCCGAACACCACGCCCACCAGGGCCGAGAATCCGGCAGCGGCGAACACGACCCACACCGGCACCTGCGCCGGCGGGAAGCCCGGGATCAAGCTGGCCACGCCCACGCCGATGCCGACGCCCAACACGATGCCGATCAGCCCGCCCAGCAGGGCCAACAGCCCGGCTTCGAGCAGGAACTGGACCAGGATGTCGCGCCGCGTGGCGCCCAAGGCCTTGAGGATGCCGA
>JANNQY010000082.1:0-1859 GCA_031400995.1 Lysobacteraceae bacterium | reverse complement strand
GCCGATGGCGTTCCAGGTCCAGACCGTGTCCGGCTGCACGTTCGCCGCCAGTCGGCAGGGCACGGTGATGCGGCCCAGATGCGAATCCACGTGCACGAAATCGTCGTCGGCCAAACCGTGCCGCGCCGCAGTGTCAGGATGCAGGTACAGGAAATTACGCGCGGTGATCTGCCGCAGCCACGCATTCTGCGAGCCCCAGGCGTGGTACATGAAGGGCGGCCGCTGGCTGATGGCGCTCAGCGGAAAGCGATGCGGCGGCAGCTGCGCGCCTTCGAACGGCTCGTACCAGATCGGCAGCGGGTCGAAATAGCGCGCCACTCGCTCGCGCTCGGCTTCGGGCGGCTGCACCGGGCCGTGGCCCTGGGCGGCAAGCCGGAACTTCTGCAGCGTTTCGGAATAAATCTGCAGCACCACCGGCTCGGCCTTGGCGATGAAGCCCATGCCCTGCGACCACTGCAGGTAGTCGCGGTTGGCCATCTTGAAATAGCGCGCGCTGACCGGGATCTCTGCTTGCCAGAAACCGCCGTGTTCGCGGTAGCGGTCCAGCTGCTCCGGGTTCGGGCGGCCCTTGCCGTGCTGGCTGCCGTCGCCGCGCCAGCCGGCCAGCAGGCCCACGCCGGGCGCGCGCTCGTGGTTGACGATGTAGTCGGCGTAGTCGGAGTAGCGTGCGCTGCCGTCGTCGTTCACCAGCGCCGGCAGGCCGATGCGCGCGCCCAGGTCCAGCAGCACGCTCTGGAAGCCGCGCACGTCGCGGCCTTCGCGCTGCGTGGCGGCATCGAGCACCGGATGGCGGATGGCGTCGGCGGCGCGGTCGGCGTCGGAGATGGGGCGGTCGAGCAGGGAGATGGCGTCGAAGCGCTCCAGGTACGTGGTGTCGGGTAGTACCAGGTCGGCGTAGGCGACCATTTCGCTGGAATAGGCGTCGGAATAAATGATGCGCGGGATGCGGTACTCGCCGTCTTCGCGCTTGTCGGTGAGCCAGTGCATGGTCTGGGTGGTGTTCATGGCGGAGTTCCAGCTCATGTTGGCCATGAACAGGAACAGCACGTCGATGGGCTGCGGGTCGGCGGCCCAGGCGTTGCGAATGACGGTGTGCAGCATGCCGTGCACGGCCAGCGGGTAGCGCCACGAATAGGCGTGATCGATGCGGCGCGGGCCGCCTTGCGCGTCCACCAGCAGGTCTTCGGGGCCGTGGATGAAGCCCAGCGGCGGCGCGTCCAGCGCGCCGTTTTCAAGCCGCACGCGGCCCGGGCGATTGGCCGGCGGCACCGGGCGCGGGAATGGCGGCTGGTAGCGGAAGCTGCCCGGCGTATCCACCGCGCCCAGCAGCAGCTGCAGCAGGTGCAGCGCGCGGCAGGTGTGGAAGCCGTTGCTGTGCGCGCTGATGCCGCGCATGGCGTGGAAAGACACGGGGCGGCCGATCATTGTTTCGTGCCGCTGGCCGTGGGTGTCGGTCCAGGGCTGGTTGAGCACTAGCGGCGTGTCGAATGCGGCTGCGGCCAGCTCGCTGGCGATGCGGCGGATGGTGGCGGCGGGGATGCCGCAGCGTTCGGCTACGGCTTCGGGGGCGTACTGGGGGTCGAGGTAGCGCTGGGCGAGCAGTTGGAACACCGGCGTGGCGCGGCGGCCATCGGGGAGGGTGAAGTCGCCGATGATGGCGGGGCGCAGGCTGGTGGCTTCGGCGTGGGCTGGCTTGCCCTCACCCCGGCCCTCTCCCGTGAACGGGAGAGGGAGCACAGCACCCACACCCCGGCCCTCTCCCGTGAACGGGAGAGGGGGCACAGCACCCTCCCCCCGGCCCTCTCCCGCGAGCGGGAGAGGGGGCTCGAGCTTTGCTCCCTCTCCCGCTTGCGGGAGAG
>JANNQY010000081.1:0-3123 GCA_031400995.1 Lysobacteraceae bacterium | reverse complement strand
GGCCTGATCCCCGGCTTCGGCGGCACCCAGCGCCTGCTGCGGCTGGTGGGCCGCGGACTGGCGCTGGAACTGTGCCTGCTGGGCCAGCCCATCGACGCCACGCGCGCGGCGCAAGTGGGCCTGGTGACGCGCGTACTGCCTGCGGACCAGCTGGAAACCCATACGTTGGCCCTGGCCGCGCAGCTGGCCCAGGCCGCACCCGAAGCCCTGCGCGGCATTCTGGACGCCGTACTGGTGGGCGGCGAATGCGCGCTCGAGGCAGGGTTGGATTACGAAACCCAGGCCTTCGCCGTGGCGTTCTCCACCGAAGACATGAAGGAGGGCACGTCGGCCTTCCTCGCGCGCCGCAAGCCCGACTTCCACGGCCGCTGAGCCGCGCCGAATGCGCCTTTACGCCTTCCCCGGCGGGCTGTCCCTGCCCGGCCACAAAGCCCCGTCCACGGCCCGGGGCCTGCAGCACTGCGCCCTTCCAGCGGTGCTGCGGCTGCCGCTGCTGCAGCACGCCGGCCGTCCGGCGCTGGCCTGCGTGGCGGTGGGCGACCGGGTGGTGCGTGGACAGCGGATTGCGCGCGCAGACGGAGCCGTCAGCGCGGACGTGCATAGCCCTTGCGCTGGCGTGATTGAGAGCATCGACGCGTTGGAACCCGCGCGGCTGGCAGGTGCGGCGGTGGCGCACGTGGTCATCCGCGTGGATTCGGAAGGCGCACTGGCCCCGCTGACGCCGATCGACTGGCATAGCGCCGAACCCGACGCCCTGCGCGCCCGCATCCGCGAAGCCGGCGTGGTGGGGCTGGGCGGCGCCGGCCATCCCACCGCTGAAAAACTGGCCGCCGAGTGCGAACTGCTGGTGCTCAACGGCGCCGAGTGCGAGCCCTGGATTGCCTGCGACGACGCGCTGTTGCGGGAACACGCCGACGAAGTGGTCCACGGTGGCCGGCTGATGGCGCGCGCCGTGGGCGCCACCCGCGTGCTGCTCGCCATCGAAGACAGCATGATCGAGGCACTTGCTGCCGCTCGCGCCGCCGCTGACGAGCTTGGCGGCGATGCGTTCGAAGTCGTAGCCGTGCCCACGCGCTATCCGCAGGGCGGCGAGCGCCAATTGATCACTACCCTCACCGGCCGCGAAGTTCCGTCCGGCGGACTGCCGCGCGACATCGGCGTGCTGGTGCACAACGTGGGCACCGCGCGCGCGGCCTGGCGCGCCGTGGCCTTCGGCGAACCGCTGATGGCGCGCGTGATCACCGTCACTGGCGGCGGCGTGGTACAGCCGGGCAACTATTGGGTGCCGCTGGGAACCTCGGTGGCGCATCTGGTGGCGCAGGCCGGCGGCTACCGTGCCGACGCAGCGCGCCTGCTGCTGGGCGGCCCGATGATGGGCGTGGCGCTGGCCGATGACGACGTGCCGCTGGGCAAACAGGACAATTGCGTGCTGGTGCTGGCGCAGCATGAACTGCCGGTGCCCCGACCCGAGCTGCCCTGCATCCGCTGCGGCGCCTGCGCCGACGTTTGCCCGTCGCGGCTGCTGCCCCAGCAACTACTGTGGCAAGTGCGCAGCGATCGGCCCGAGCGCAGCGAGCCGCAGGGCCTCTTCGACTGCATCGAATGTGGCGCCTGCGACCTCGCCTGCCCCAGCCAGATTCCGCTCACCGCCACGTTCCTGCGCGGCAAGCAGCAGCTGCGCGACGCGGCAGCGGCCACCGAGCGCGCGCTGGCGGCGCGGCAGCGTTTCGATGCCCGCGAGCAGCGGCAGCAGCGCCTGGCTGCCGAACGCGCGCAGCGGCACGAAGCGCGCAAAGCCGACGCTGCCAGCCCCGATGCCGTGGCTGCGGCGCTGGCGCGCGCGCGCGCCAAGCGGGCGGCGCCGCCATGACGCGCTTCGAAACCGCCAGCGCACCACACCTTCCCGCGCGCCGCAGCGTCCAGACCGTGATGGGCCTGGTGCTGCTGGCGCTGGTGCCGGGCCTGCTTGCGCACGCCTGGTTCTTCGGGCCAGGCATCGCTATCCAAGTGTTTCTGGCGACGACATTCGCGCTGGCGCTGGAAGCGCTGATGCTGAGGCTGCGCGGGCGGCCGCTGCGGCCCTTCCTCACCGACCTGAGTGCGCCGCTCACAGCGGTGCTGTTCGCGCTGTCGGTGCCGCCGCTGGCGCCGTGGTGGATTGCCGCGGTGGGCATGTTGGCCGCCATCGTGCTGGCCAAACATCTCTACGGCGGGCTCGGCGGCAACCTGTTCAATCCAGCCATGGTGGGCGTGGCGGTGGTGGTGCTGTGTTTCCCACGCGAATTCACCCAGTGGCTGCCGCCAACGGGGCTGACGGCGGATGCCGCGATGCCCGGACTGGGCGCCAGCCTGCAGGCCGTTTTCACCGGCGAACTGCCGGCGCCCTGGCGCTGGGACACGCTGGCGCAGGCGACGCCGCTGGACACGGTGCGCACGCTGGCCAATCAGGGTTCCACGCTGGGGGAAATCCGCGAGCTGGCGCTTTTCGGCGATTTCGGCGGACGCGGCTGGGAATGGGTGGCCAACTGGTTTGCGCTGGGCGGCATTTTCTTGCTTTGGAAGCGCGTCATCCCCTGGCAGGTTCCGGTAGCCACGCTGGGCACGGTGGTGGCGCTGACGCTGCCGTTCTGGCTGCTCGATCCCGACCTGCATCCGTTCCCGCTGCAGCACGTTTTTTCCGGCGCGCTGGTGCTGGGCGCGTTCTTCATCGCCACCGACCCGGTGAGCGGCTGCACCACGCCGCGCGGCCGGCTGCTGTTTGGCGCCGGCGTGGCTGTGATCACGCTGGCTATCCGACGCTGGGGCAGCTTCCCGGACGGCGTGGCGTTTGCCGTGCTGCTGATGAACTGCCTGGCGCCTTGGCTGGATCGGTACACCCGCCCGCGCATTCTGGGCGAAGGCCGCGCGCCATGAACGAGGCCGCGCGCGAATCAATGCGGGCTGGCCTCCAGCTTGGGCTGGCGGCGCTGTTGGCCACCGCCCTGTTGGGCGGAACCTATGCGCTCACCCGCGAGCGGATTGCCGCCGCCGAGCAGCGCGAGCAGCGGCAGGCGCTGCAGCTGGTGCTGCCCGCCGACCGCCATGACAACAATCCGCTCGACGACCGGGTGCAGGTGAACGCGC
>JANNQY010000080.1:0-11183 GCA_031400995.1 Lysobacteraceae bacterium | reverse complement strand
ATTGACGCCGCGGCCTTCCGAGAGCAGGCCATCGCGGCCACCCGCCAGTTGGCCAAACGCCAGTTCACCTGGCTGCGCGCACAGGCCGATGCGCGCTGGTTCGACCCAGCCACCGACGCCGCTGAACTGGAGCACGCCCGGCGCGCCTTCGTGACCTGCGGCTAACGCGGCGGGCTGGTAGAATCGCGGTGTTAGCGGCCTCGGACCCTTTTGGCCGCAATCGCGCCAGCTGGCGCGCCACAAGAAGAAAAACGGAGTCCATATGCCCAAAGGTCAATCGTTGCAGGATCCCTTCCTGAATGCGCTGCGTCGCGAGCGCATTCCCGTGTCCATCTACCTGGTGAACGGCATCAAGCTGCAGGGAACCGTCGAGAGCTTCGACCAGTTCGTGGTGCTGCTGCGCAACACCGTCAGCCAGATGGTCTACAAGCACGCCATTTCCACCGTGGTGCCGGCGCGCAACGTGCGCGTTGGCCCGGGCGGCCCGGCAGGCTCGGATGCCGAAGGCGACGATGACGAGGCGGGCGCGGACGAGTGAGCATCCGCCGCTGATGCGCCATGTTTGAACGCGCCCGAAAGGGCGAGCTGGCCCTGCTGATCCAGCCCTACGCGCCGGGGCAGCAGGATCCCGCCCTCCTGGAAGAATTCATGGAGCTGGCCCGCTCGGCCGGCGCCACCGTGGTCGGCACCCTGATGGCGCGGGTGGAAAAGCCCAACGCCGCTTACTACATCGGCACCGGAAAGCTTGAGGAAGCGCAGGCCGCCTGCGAGGCCACCGGCGCCGACCTGGTGCTGGTGAACCACCTGCTTACGCCCGGCCAGGAGCGCAACCTGGAAAAGGCGCTCAAGCGCCGCGTGGTGGACCGCACGGGACTTATCCTCGACATCTTCGCCCAGCGCGCAGCCACCCACGAGGGCAAGCTGCAGGTGGAACTGGCGCAGCTCAAGCACTTCGCAACGCGCCTGGTGCGCGGCTGGACCCACCTGGAGCGCCAGCGCGGCGGCGCTATTGGCCTGCGCGGGCCCGGCGAAACCCAGCTCGAGCTCGACAAACGCATGCTGCAGAAGCGGCTGGAATCGCTGCAGGCACGGCTGGACAAAGTGGAAGTACAGCGCACCCAGATGCGCCGCGCGCGGGTGCGCAACGACGTGCCGCGGGTGGCCCTGGTGGGCTACACCAACGCCGGCAAGTCGACGCTGTTCAACGCGCTCACCGGCTCGGGCGTGTACGCCGACGACCGCCTGTTCGCCACACTGGATCCCACGGTGCGCCGGGTAGAGGGCGTGGCGCCGCTGGTGCTGTCGGACACCGTGGGCTTCGTGCGCGACCTTCCGCATGAGCTTGTGGCCGCGTTCCGCTCCACCTTGGCCGAAGCGCGGGAAGCCGACTTGCTGCTGCACGTGGTGGACGCCGCCGACGAGTTGCGCAGCGAGCGCATCGGCCAAGTGGACAAGGTGCTGGAGGAGATCGGCGCCGGCGACATCCCCCAGGTGCTGGTGTTCAACAAGATCGACCGCATCGAGGGCGCGCAGCCGCGCCACGACCCGGAAGTGGAGGGGCGCGATCGAATTTGGCTGTCCGCCAAGGACGGGCAGGGCGTGCCGCTGCTGCGCGAGCTGCTGGCTCGGCGTTTCGTCGAAAGCCGGATGGTGGCCGAACTGCGGCTGGCGCCCAGCCAGGGCCGGCTGCGCGCCCGCCTGCATGCCGAGGCTGCGATCGTGAGCGAAACGGCCGACGAGGCCGGCTGGCTGCTGCAGCTGGACCTGCCGATGGCCGCCGCAGAGCGTCTGGCGGCTGAACCGGGCGGCCATGTGCTTCACGCGCTCTTGCTTGTGGCCCCCGTCGCCCCTACCTACAATCAACGTATCGACTAAAGCACGCCGCCCGGCCCTGGCCTCAGCCAGACCGCCGTAGCCCGGACGCGCGACGGAGCAAGCATGGCCTGGAACCAGCCTGGAAAAGGCAACCAAGACCCTTGGAAGGGTAAAGATCCCAGCAATGAGATCGAAGCTTTCCTCAATCGCCTCAAGGGCATGTTCGGCGGTGGCTCGGGCGGCGGCAGCCGCACGCCTGCGGGCAGCGGTTTCAATCCGGTCCCTTGGGCGCTGGGACTGCTGGGCATCTGGCTGGTATTCAACAGCTTCCGGCTGATCGACGAACGCGAGCGCGGCGTGGTGCTTCGCTTCGGCGAATTCAGCCGCAACATGAATCCGGGCCCCAATTTCAAGCTGCCTTGGCCGATTGAATCGGTGCAGGTGGTGGATGCCACCCAAGTGGTTACGCTGAGCGACAGCGTGCGGGTGCTGACGATGGACGAGAACATCATCGACATCAGCTTCAATGCCCAGTTCACCCGGTCGGACCCGCGCAATTTCCTGTTTGGCGCGCGCGACCCCGAGGGCACCCTGCGTCTGGCCGCGGAAAGCGCGGTGCGCGAGGCGGTGGGCATGAACACCATGGAAACCGTGCTGTTCCAGCGCTCCGAGTTGGTGGCGATTGCCCGCCAGCGCCTGCAGGGCTCGCTCAACGACTACAACACCGGCCTGGTCGTGACCGAGTTCAACCTGCCCGACGCCCGCCCGCCGGAAGAGGTGAAGCCGGCGTTCGACGATGCCATCAGCGCCCGCGAGGACAAGAACCGCATCGAGAACGAGGCCCGCGCCTACGCCAGCAAGATCGTGCCCGAGGCACGCGGTGTGGCCGCCGCCGTTCGCGCCGGTGCCGAGGGCTACCGCGCTGCCGTGATCGCGCGCGCCGAGGGTGACACCGAGCGCTTCCGCCTGCTGGCCGACGAGTACCGCAAGGCGCCCGAAGTCACCCGCAAGCGGCTGTACCTGGAGACCATGCAGGACGTGCTTGCCAAGAACCAGAAGGTGATGGCGGGCAACGACAACAACATCCTTTACCTGCCGATCGGTGAAACGCCCGCCAGCCGCGGCGTGCCCACCGAGGCGCCGGTATTGCGGATGCCTGCCACCCAGGCGGCGCCCGCATCGGCCGAACCCCCGCGCGCAAGCGCCGAAACCCCGCCGAGAGGGCGCTGACATGCTGCGCGGAACTTCGCTATTGCTCCTGCTGGCCGTGGTCGTAGTACTGGGTCTGATGGGCTCGGCCTACCAGGTCAACGAGAGCCAGACCGCCATCGTCCTCAACCTGGGCCGCGTCGTGAAAAGCGACGTGCAGCCAGGCCTGCACTTCAAATGGCCGCTGGTGGAGGAGGTGCGCCGGTTCGATCGCCGCCTGCTGCCGCTGGACGCCACGCCCGAGCGCTACCTTACGTCGGAGAAGAAGGACGTCAGCGTCGACTTCTTCGTTAAGTGGCGCATCAAGGACGTCGCCACGTTTTACCGCGCGGCCAGCGGTGGTGACGAGGACGCGGCGCGGCTTCGCCTCACGCCCATCATCAAAGACGCGCTTCGCAACGAGATCAACCGGCTCAGCCTGCGCGACGTGGTGTCGGGCGCGCGCGTCGACCTCACGGCTCGCCTGCTGGAAGCCACCGAAGTGGGCGCCGCGACGCTGGGCGTCGAGATCGTGGACATCCGCATCAAGCAGATCAACCTGCCCGAGGACGGCACCATCCTCAAGTCGGTGTTCGACAACATGAGCGCTGCCCGCACCCAGGTGGCCAACCAGCTGCGCGCCGAAGGCACCGAGGCGGCCGAGAAGATCCGCGCCGAAGCGGAGCGCGAGCGCCAGGTGCTGCTGGCCGAAGCCGAGCGCGACGCCCAGCGGCTGCGTGGTGCCGGCGACGCCCGCGCCGCCGAGCTGTCGGCGGCCGCCTACGGGCAGGATGCCGAGTTCTACGCCTTCCACCGCAGCCTGGAGGCGTATCGAAACTCGATGGCCGATGGCAAGACGGTCATGGTGTTGGACCCAGACTCGGAGTTCCTGCGCTATTTCAGCAACGACAAGCGCTAACAGTCCACATTCGGAGTCAGGGTCATGGGTCAGTCAGTCGTGGTGCTGGGTGCGCAATGGGGCGATGAGGGCAAGGGCAAGATCGTCGACCTGCTCACCGAGGAAATCGGCGCGGTGGTGCGCTTCCAGGGCGGCCACAACGCCGGCCATACCCTGGTAATCAACGGCAAGAAGACCGTGCTGCACCTGATCCCCTCGGGCATCCTGCGCGAAGACGCGCTGTGCCTGATCGGCAACGGCGTGGTGCTGAGCCCGGCGGCCCTGAAGAAGGAAATCGGCGAGCTGGAGGCCAACGGCGTCGAGGTCCGCTCGCGGCTGAAGATCAGCCCGGCGACGCCGCTGATCATGCCGTACCACATCGCGTTGGACCAGGCGCGCGAGAAGGCCGCCGGCGGCAACGCCATCGGCACCACCGGCCGCGGCATTGGCCCGGCCTACGAAGACAAAGTGGCGCGCCGCGGTATCCGCGTAGCCGACCTGCAGTACCCCGAGGCGCTGGCGGAAAAGCTGCGCGAAGTGCTCGATTACCACAACTTCGTGCTCACCCAGTACCTGAAGGTGGACGCGGTGGATTTCCAGAAGACGCTGGACGAGGCGCTGGAATTCGGCAGCTACGTCAAGCCGATGGTCAGCGACGTGTCCGGCATCCTCCATGACCTGCGCAAGCAGGGAAAGCGCGTGATGTTCGAAGGCGCGCAGGGCTCCCTGCTCGACATCGACCACGGCACCTATCCCTACGTCACCTCGTCCAACACCACGATAGGCGGCGCGCTGGCCGGCACCGGCGTGGGTGCCGACGCCATCGACTACGTGTTGGGCATCGCCAAGGCCTACGCCACCCGCGTCGGCGGCGGCCCATTCCCCACCGAGTTGAAAGACGCCACCGGCGAACTGATCCGCCAAAAGGGCGCCGAGTTCGGCGCCACTACCGGCCGCCCGCGTCGCTGCGGCTGGATCGACATCGTCGCGCTCAAGCGCGCGGTCGCCATCAATGGCATCTCGGGCCTGTGCATCACCAAGCTCGACATCCTGGACGGCATGCCCAGCCTGAAGATGTGCATCGCGTATGAGTATCGCGGCAAGCGCACCGAATACGCGCCGCTCGACGCCGCTGGCTGGGACGAGTGCGAGCCGGTGTACCTGGAGTTCCCCGGCTGGAACGAGAACACCGCCGGCATCACCGAGTGGGAAAAGCTGCCGCCTGCCGCCCGCGCCTACCTGCGCGCGCTGGAGGAACTGGTGGGCTGCCCGCTGGCCATCGTGTCCACCGGCCCGGGCCGCGAGGCCACCATGGTGCTCAAGGATCCCTTCGCCTGAGCCGCTGCGCCGGCGTGCAGCCGGCGCCTACGTCCTGGTTCAATCCTGCGCGTAGCCCAGGCGCGCTGCGTGCGCGTCCAGCGTGGCGGCGAACGGCTGCAGCGCTTCGCGATAGCGACCGCGACGCGCCGAGGTGCGGCGGCCGGTAGGCCCTGCGGATCGCGCGTTCGCCGGCAGGTCGGTGATGGCCTCCAGCAGCAGCGGCGACCACTCGAGGTCCAGCGCCGCGCAGACGGCCCGCAGCGCCGCTTCCGGCGCCGCTTCCACGTCTTCGTGGCGCACCACCGTCACCGGCAGCTGCAGTCGCGGCTGCTGCAGGTGCCACAGGCCCATCACTTCGTCATAAAGCCGCACGGCGCCCTCCAGCGTGTGCAGGTTCAGGCGCAGCGCCGGCTCGCCCTGCGGCTGCATGAAGTTGGCCAGCGCCACTTCCGCCGGATGACGTGCGGCGAACAGCAGGCGCGCCTTCGGGAACAGAGCCTGTACCAGGCCCACGTGCAGGGTGCGCATGGGTGCCGCGTCCAGCACGGGCAGCCCGGGCTTGGCGCCGTTGCGGGTCAACGCCAGGCGGTACATGCGGCGCAGCGCCATGCGGTCGCTGCGGTCCAGGCGCGCGATGGCGGCCGGATAACCGCCAGGAAGTTCCTGCAACGTCGCGACCAAAGGCTCCAGTGTCGGGCGCGCCGACAGCCACGACAGCCCCGGATGCGCGGCCATCACTTGCTCGAACCGCGCGTGGGTGGACCTTGGAAAGCCGGCGAGGAAGCAAAGGTCGGCGCCGGTGTCGCCATCGCCGTCATCCACGCCGTCCATGCCGGGCGCGCCTTCGCTGAGCCAGCTGCGCACGACGTCGGTATCCCGGTACAGCGCGGTGGCATCGGCGCCACGCAGCTGCAGCGCGCGGCTGGCCAATTCGTTGGCTTGGCGAAATGCGGCGTACGCTTGGTCGCTACGCGCGTTGCGGTCCAGCACGCGGCCCAGCTCCTGGAAATAGCGCTGGCGGATCCGCGCCGACAGCGGCGCGGGGTCGATCCTGCGCAGCCGCGCTTCGGCGCCCAGGCTGTTGCCCTGGTGGCGCTCAAGCTTGGCCATCTCCACCGCCAGCAGTGCGTGTTCGGGCGCCACGCGCAGGCCCGACTGCAGGGCGGTGGTGGCTTTTTCAACGTCGCCGGCGGCCTCGTGCAGGCAGGCCAGCTCAGCCCAAGCTTCCGGATCCTCCGGGCGCAGCGTCAATGCCCGCTGCAGGGAGGCAAGCGCCAGCGCCGTATCGTCCTGTTCACCGTGCAGCACGCCAAGGTAGAAGTGCGCCCACTGGTTGTCGGGCGCCAGGGCAAGCGCTTGTTCGAATCGTTGGCGCGCCTTGGCGGTCTGGCCCAGCTGCTGCAGGCACAGGCCCGCGTTGACCATCGCTTCGGCGTCGTCGCGGTGGCCGGCCAGCAGGGCATCGAAGCAGGCCAGCGCTGGCTCCGGCTGGTCCATCAGGTAGCGGGTGATGCCCAGGTTCAGGCGCGCAGAGCGGTAGCCGGGCGAAATCGCCAAGGCTTGCTCCAGCGCCTCGCAGGTACGCTCGAACTGCTGGCTGGCGCGCAGCGAATGGCCCAAGTTGTGCCACGCCTCTGGATAGCGCGGGTCGGCGTGTACGGCACGTTCGAACTCGGCCTGGCCGCCCGCCACGTCGCCGAGGTTGTGCAGGGCGCGGCCCAAGTGATTGTGGGCGGGCGCGTGGGCCGGGGCCAGCGCCAGCGCGGCGCGGCAAGCGTCCACGGCACCGGCATAGTCGCCGCTAAGGTGTTTCTCCACGGCAGTGGCCACCAAGGAGCGTGGGTCGTCGGTGCTGCGGGGCGCCAGTTTCAGCAGCGCCAGGGCGTCGGGGTTGCGACGCTCGCCCACCAGCTGCTCACGCGCGCGCTCGTTGCACAGCGGGTCGGCGGCGAACTCGCGCAGGATGCCCAGCGCGCCCTCGCTGTCACCGCTACGCAGGCGCAGCCAGCCCAGGTGCCAGGCCGCCATCGGGTCGGCGTCGGTCCTGGCCAGGTGCAGCAGCAGGGTGTCGGCTTCGTCGGGCTTGCCTTGCGCGGCCAGCGCAAGCGCATGGTCAATGCGGTGTGGGTCGGAAGGCATCTGGATTCCGGCTGTTCGTCCAAGAACGGTGTCAGAGTGAGTTCCTAGGAACTCACTCTGACACCGTTCTTGGACGGGGCAAAGAAAAAGGCCCGCCGGAGCGGGCCTTTACTTGATTGGTGCCCAGGAGAGGACTCGAACCTCCACGGTTTTACCCGCTAGTACCTGAAACTAGTGCGTCTACCAATTCCGCCACCTGGGCAGGTGCTTCCGGCGCAAGCGTCAGGAAGCCGCATAAGTTAATGGTGGCTGGCCGGATTGTCAATTACCGGGGTCGCTGGCGGGGGCCAAAAGCGCCTGCGGGTGTACCATGGCGGACATGACACAACCCCCGAAGAAGCGCGGCACCAGCGGCAAACTGCCGCCTTGGATGCCAGAAAGCGCACGTAGCGCCAGCCCGGCCAAGCCGGCTGGAACCCCAGGCAAGCCCAAAGCCGGCAGCAAGCCCGCCAGCAAGGGCCCCAAGTCCGGAAAACCGGGCAAATAACCGTTTTCTGGCGGCCCGGCTGCGGCCCGCAGCGGCAAGCCGCCGCGCGGCCCGCGCCCGCCCGGCGCCGGCGCCCATGGCCGGCCGGACCCGCACGCCGGCCGCGAGGCCGAGAAGTACGACCAGCCCATCACCAGCCGCGAATCCATCCTCGAATTCCTCAGCGACAGCGACGGCCCGCTGAGCGCGGAAGAGATCGCCCGCTCGCTCAAGCTCACCGCCCCCGACCGCTTCGAAGCGCTGACGCGCCGGCTGTCGGCCATGCTGCGCGACGGCCAGCTGCTGATGAACCGCCGCGGCGGCTACGCAGCCGCCAAGAAGCTCGACCTGATCGCCGGCACCGTCATCGCCAACCCGGACGGCTTCGGCTTCCTGAAGGCCGAGGACGGCGGCGAAGACCTGTTCCTGCCGCCGGGCGAAATGCGCAAGGCCCTGCACGGCGACCGCGTGCTGGCCAGCGTCACCAACGTGGACCGCCGCGGCCGCCGCGAAGGCGCCATCGTGGAAGTGCTCGAGCACCGCCTCACGCGCCTCACCGGCCGCTACTCCGAGCGCTCGCGCATCGGCATGGTGGTGCCGGACGATCGCCGCGTGCTCACCGAAGTACTGATCCCGCCCGAAGACCGCAACGAGGCCCGCGAAGGCCAGCTGGTGGTGGTGGAAGTGACTGCGCCGCCGGAGAAGGGTCGCCCGCCCATCGGCCGCATCCTGCTGGTGCTGGGCGACAAGCTCACGCCCTCGCTGGTGGTGGAAGCCGCCATCCACGGCCACGACCTGCCGCATATCTTCCCGCGCGAAGCGCTTGCCGAAGCCGCGCTGGTGCCGGTGGACGTGCCCGAAGCCGATACGCGTGATCGGGTGGACCTGCGCAAGCTGCCCCTGGTCACCATTGACGGCGAGGACGCCAAGGACTTCGACGACGCGGTGTGGTGTGAACCCAACGCCGCCGGGTTCAAGCTCATCGTCGCCATCGCCGACGTCTCGCACTACGTGCATCCGGGCACCGCGCTGGACGACGAAGCCATCAAGCGCGCCACCTCGGTGTACTTCCCGGGCTTCGTGGTGCCGATGCTGCCCGAGACCCTGTCCAACGGCATTTGCTCGCTGATGCCCAAGGTGGAACGCATGTGCTTCGCCTGCGAGATGCAGGTGGATTTCGAAGGCAACGTGACGGCATCGAAGTTCTATGAAGCGGTGATGCGCTCGCACGCGCGGCTCACCTACACGCAGGTGTGGAAGGCCGTGGGCGAGGCCGATACCGAGGCTGGCGCTGAGGCCGTGGCGCAGATCGGTTCGCTGATGCCCCAGGTGCAGCGCCTGCACCAGCTCTATCAGGTGCTGGCCAAGGCCCGCAGCCGCCGTGGCGCCATCGAGTTCGAATCCAGCGAAGTGCGCTTCGTGCTCGACAACCAGGGCGAAGTGGTGCAAGCCGGCATGCTGGAGCGCAATGACGCCCACAAGCTGATCGAAGAATGCATGATCGCCGCCAACGTGGAGGCGGCCGGCTTCGTCGCGTCGCGCCAGGTGCCGGCGCCCTACCGCGTGCATCCGCGGCCGCCGGAAGCCAAGTACGCCGACCTGCTGGAGTACCTGGCCGAGTTCGGCCTCAGCCTGCCGCCGTGGTCGAAAGTGCAGCCCAAGGATTTCACCCAGCTGCTGCGCAAAATCCGCATCCGCCCGGATGCACCGCTGCTGGAAACGGTGCTGCTGCGCTCGCAGAGCTTGGCCGTTTACCAGACCGAGAACCTGGGCCATTTCGGCCTGGCGCTGGCGGCCTACGGGCATTTCACTTCGCCCATCCGCCGCTATCCCGACCTGCTGCTGCATCGTGCCATCAAGCACGCCTTGCTCAAGGGCGACCCGGACGGCTTCCGCTACTCGCTGTCGGAAATGACCGCGCTGTCGCTGCACTGCTCGAACATGGAGCGGCGCGCCGACGAAGTGGAGCGCGAGGTGGACGAGCGCTACCGCGGCGCCTGGATGGAAAAGCACGTGGGAGACGAGTTCGATGGCGTCATCAGCGGCGTCACCAACTTCGGCCTGTTCGTGGAGCTGGCCGGGTCCAAGGTGAACGGGCTGGTGCACGTCACCCAGCTGCCGCATGATTTCTACCACTTCGATCCGCTGCGCCGCTCGCTGGCCGGCGAGCGCCAGGGCCTGAAGTTCCGCCTGGGCGATCCGGTGCGGGTGCTGGTGCTCAAGGCCAGCGTCGAAGACAAGCGCATTGACTTCAAGCTGGTGGTGCCCGACGGCGCGCCGAAGAAAAAGAAGAAGGCATGAGCAAAAAAGACAACTGGATAGCTGGCATCAACGCGGTGGCCTCGGCGCTGGACCACGACGTGGAGCACGTGCGCGAGGTGCTGATCGAGGCCGGCGCCAAGAATGTCCGGCTCACCGAGATCGAGGAAACCGCCCGCCGCCGCGACGTCTCCGTGCGCCGCATTCCGCTGCAGTCGCTGGAAGGCATCGTGGGCGCGCTGCGCCACCAGGGCGTTATCGCCCGCTACGAGGCCGCCAAGCCCACCGAGGAAAGCGAACTGCCTGCGCTGGTGGAAGCCGCCGCTGGCCGCGCCCTGGTGCTGGTGCTCGACGGCGTGCAGGACCCGCACAACCTCGGCGCCTGCCTGCGCACGGCGGCGGCTGCCGGCGTCACCGCGGTGGTGATTCCCAAGGACAAGGCTGCGCCCATCAACGCCACGGTGCGCAAGACGTCGGCCGGCGCCGCCGATCGCATCCCGGTGGTCAGCGTCACCAACCTGGCGCGCACGCTACGCGCGCTGCAGGCCATGGGCGTGTGGATCTACGGCCTGGACGGTGAGGCCACGCAGGCCATTCACAGCATCGACTTCACCGGCAACATCGCCATCGTGATGGGCGGCGAGGGCGAGGGCATGCGCCGACTCACGCGCGAGCACTGCGACGGGCTGGTGAAAATCCCGATGCCCGGCGACATGGAAAGCCTGAACGTATCGGTCGCCACCGGCGTGGCGCTGTTCGAAGTGGTTCGTCAACGCGGAGCAAAAGCATGAGCTTGCAGTGGTTTGATTTCGTCGGCTTGGCCGGCGTCGCTTTTGTCCTGGTGTCGTTCTTCCTGCTGCAGGCCGGCAGCCTTGGCGGCGACTCGCTGGGCTACCAGCTGGCCAACCTGTTCGGCGCCATCTTCATCCTGGTGTCGATCTTCTCGTCCGAGGTGCCGTTCGGCGACGTGATCTCCGCAACGGTGATGCAGTTCGCCTGGATCGCCATCAGCCTGTACGGCCTGTGGCGCGGCATCAAGGCGCGCGCCGCCGCGTTTCGCAGCCGCAAGACCCCGCCCTCCGCCTAAGTATTTGTAGG
>JANNQY010000079.1:0-12003 GCA_031400995.1 Lysobacteraceae bacterium | reverse complement strand
CTGGGCTTGGGGGAGCTGGCGCCGGGGCAGTGGCGGCCGTTGAGCGAGGCGGAGCGGGGGGTGGTTTTTGGGCAGGCTGGTGGGAATCGGGACAGAATTACCACCAAAAGCAACGCCCCAGTAGGAGGGACTTCAGTCCCGATTCCCCCGGCTTGCCCGCTCCCGCTCAATCCCGGAAATTGTCGAACTGCAGCGGAATCTCCAGCTCGGATTTCTTCAGCAGCGCCATCGCCTCCTGCAGGTCGTCGCGCTTCTTCCCGCTCACGCGCAGCTTGTCGCCGTTGATCTGCGCCTCAACCTTGAGCTTGGCGTCTTTAAGGCTGGCGACAATCTTCTTGGCGAGCTTCTGCTCGATGCCCTGCTTGATGGTTACTTTCTGGCGGGCGCCGGCAAGGTTCACCTCGGGCTCGGCGACGTCCATGCAGCGCATGTCGATGCCGCGCGCAGCCAAGCGCCCGCGCAGGATGTCGAGCATCTGCTTGAGCTGGAAGTCGCTGGGCGCCTTCTGGGTAACCACGAAGCCGTCCAGTTCAAAGCTGGCATCGGCGCCCTTGAAATCAAAGCGCGTGCCGAGTTCGCGGTTGGCCGTGTCCACGGCATTGGTGAGTTCGTGCTTGTCGACTTCCGAGACAACGTCGAAGGAGGGCATGGCGATCTGGTCGGCTGGGGGAGGCGGAGATTCTAGCCCAGCCCCGCGGGCGCGTCTGTGCCTCGGCAGCTGACTGCCAGTAAAACGACAGCCCGTTGGCGCCGAAGCGTTCAACACGAATTCAGACGCGCCGGAGCGATGATTTGCGCCGTGGAAGCACCCCCGGTCCACGCCCTGTCACCCGAGGTACCTCATGAAGACGTGGATGCTGGCCCCAATCACCCTGCTGCTCTCTGGCGCCGCGGTGCTGCCGGTTTTGGCCCAGGAACCTGGCCAGGACGGCGCTGCCCGTTCCGCTCAAGGCGAGTATGTCCGGGAGCGCGGCGATGAGCGCCGTGACCACGACGGCCGTGGCAACGGCGGAAACCGTGGCAACCGTGACAATGGTGGCGACCGCGACCCACGTGGCTCGCGCCGCGAGGACGGCCAGATTGGCCGCGGCGACCGCGCGCCGGAAGTGCTTGCGTCGGGGTATGCCGCCCAGCGCGGCAACCGTCGCAATGACGCCCGCTACGATGACCGCGCCGAAGTTCGGCACGATGGCCGCTACGAAAATCGCAACGAAAACCGATATGACCGCCGGAACGATGCCCGCTACGATGCCCGTTATGACCGCCGGAATGATGCGCGCTACGACAACCGCTACGACAACCGCTACGACGCCCGCTACGATCGCCGTTACGACAACCGCCGCGGCGGCTATGACCGCAACTATTACGTGCGCCACGACAACCGCCGCTGGCATGGCAACCAGTGGTATCCCCAGTACCGCTACCGCGCGCCGGCCCGCTACGCCTATCCCTACGGCTACCGTCCTTATCAGTGGCGCGTAGGCCATCGCTTGCCGGCGTCGTACTACCACTCCAACTACTACGTTGATTACCGCGCCTACCAGCTGCCGCCGCCGCCCTACGGCTACTACTGGGTGCGCGTGGATCGCGACGTGGTGCTGGTGGCGGCTGCTTCGGGCCTGATCCGCGACATCCTGTACGGCCTGTACTACTGACCCGCTAACGCAAGACATTGAAGGGCCGGCATTGCCGGCCCTTCTTCATTGCGGCCCGAACAGCGCGGCCTGCGGCGGCAGTTCGTCCTGGCGCCGGAAGTTGGCCAGGCCCACGCCGACCAGCCGGTAGCGAACGCGCGCGGGCAGCTCCACCCGCGCGCGCAACGCCAGCGCGACGGCCACCACTTCGGCTAGCGTGACGGGCGGCAGGGCCGGCGTGTGACTGCGCGTGAGGCTGCGGAAATCCGAGGTCTTAAGCTTGAGCACCACGGTCCGCGCGCTGCGGTCGGCTTCGCGAAGGGCCGCTGCCCAGGCCTTTTCGGCCAGCCGCACGATGGCGTCGGTGGTGTCTTCCAGCGGCACGTCCACCGCGAAGGTGTCCTCGGCGGATACCTGGGTGGTCGGCCGTTCGGACTGCACCGGGTGGTCGTCGATGCCCAGTGACAGCTCGTGCAGGCGCCGGCCCCAGCGGCCGAACTGCCGCTCCAGGTCCAGGCTGCCGTGCGCGCGCAGCTGGCCGACGCTGGCGATACCCAGCGCTTCCAGGCGCGCCTCCATCACCTTGCCCACGCCCGGCAGCTTGCCCACCGGCAGCGGCGCCAGGAAATCGAGCACCTGCGCCGGCTTCACCACGTACTGGCCGTCAGGCTTGCGCCAGTCGCTGGCGATCTTGGCCAGGAACTTGTTGGGCGCAATGCCGGCCGAGGCGGTGAGACGGGTCTCTTCGCGGATGGCGCGGCGGATGGCCTCGGCCACCGCCGTGGCGCTTTCCAATCCGCCCTTGTTGCTGGTGACGTCCAGGTAGGCCTCGTCCAGCGACAGCGGCTCGATCAGGTCAGTGTGCCGGCTGAAGATCTCGCGCACCTGCCGCGATACGGCCTTGTAGCGGACGAAATCCGGCGGCACGAACACTGCCTGCGGGCACAGCTTCTCTGCGCGCAGCGCCGGCATCGCCGAGCGCACGCCAAAGGTGCGCGCTTCGTAGCTGGCCGCGCACACCACCGAGCGCGCCCCGCGCCAGGCCACCACCACCGGCCGGCCGCGCAGCGCGGGGTCGTCACGCTGCTCCACCGAGGCGTAGAAGGCATCCATGTCCACGTGCACGATCTTGCGTGGCGAAGCCATGCCTGGCCGGCCCTAGTTGGCGCGCTCGCGCAGCGCGGCGCGGTAGCGGCGGCTGCAGGGCGGGGTGCTGCCGTCCTTGAGGTGCAGCCGGGCGTCGCCGGTGTCCAGCGGCTCGATCATGGCCACGTGGTCGAGGTTGACGATGTGGCTGCGGTGCACGCGCTGGAAGCGGGCCGGGTCCAGCCGCGCTTCGATGGCTGAAATGGTGGCGCGCAGCGGATAGTCGCGGCCGCGGACCCGCAGGTTCACGTAGTTGCCGGACGCCTGCAGGGATTCAATGTCGGCGGCAGCCACCAGGAACTCGCGGCCCAGCTTGCGCACCAGGAAACGCTCCGGCCGCTCGACCGGTTCCACCGGCAGCGTTTCGTCATCGGGGGCGTCGAGCAGGCTTGCCTCGCCCTGCAGGCGCCGGATCAGGAAGCGGTAGCCTTCGATCACCAGCACCGCGCTCAGGAACGTGCGTGCGTCTTTGACGTATTCGTACAGGAACTGCCGCAGCAACGGCCCGAAGTCATAGCTTTCGTCGCCCAGGGCATACGCGGCCTTTCGCAGCAGGACCATGCCCACCACGTGCAGCACGCTGTGCGCCACGCTGGCCAGAACGTACCAGGGCAGCTGCCGGCGCCACGTATCCAGGTGCATCGGGAAGCGGCGCGTGAACCAGGCGATGGCCGGCACTAGGGCCAGGATGACCAGGTTGCTGCTCCACTCCCAGATCGCTGGCTCCATCGGGTGGAACACCAGGCCGGCCCGGGTCATCTCCATGGTCACGGTGATGGTGTTGCCGGCCGCGGCAAACGCCGACATAAACACCCAGAAGCCGACCTCGAGCCAGCGGCGGTAGGGCAGCAGACGCTGGATGTGGGAGTCGGGTCCGCTGGACATCGCCACATTCTAGGCAGACAGCGACCGCCAGACACGACCGATTCGTCACCGGGTTCCGCGATTCGTCCCTGCGGGCCGCCGGCGCGTCCCTTGGGGCTGGCCGCCCGGCACACCGCCGACCCAGTCTTGCGCATTCCCTTCGGAGCAAGCCATGGAACGCCGCCACGACCTTGATGCCCTGCGCGTGATCGCCATCGGGCTGTTGATCGCCTATCACTGCGCCATGCTCTACGTGGCCGAATGGGACTGGCACCTCAAGAGCAGCTATACCTTCGAATGGCTGCAGTGGCCGATGTTGGCCATGAACCGCTGGCGCATGGCCCTGCTGTTCCTCATCTCGGGCCTGGCCATTGGCCTATACCGGCCGGCGCGCGCACCTGGCCAGTTCGCGCTCAAGCGCACCTGGCGGCTGCTGCTGCCGCTGGTGTTTGGCATGCTCGCCATCGTGCCGGTGCAGGCCTACTGCCAGGGCGTGGCGAACGGCGCGGTGGAGCCGGGCTTTGGCGCCTTCCTGCTTCGCTACTGGCAGTTCAGCCCATGGCCCGAGGGCAGCTTCGATGGCGCCGAATACGGCGTCACCTGGAACCACCTGTGGTACCTGGCCTATCTGTGGGTTTACACCCTGCTGCTCACCGCGCTGCTGCCGCTGCTGGAATCCGCACCGGGGCGGCGCGCACAGGCGGCGCTGGCCGGCCTGCGCGGCCCGTGGCTGGTGCTGGTTCCGGCGCTGCCGCTGGCGCTGTACCTCAACGTGCTGATGCCGCGCTTCGAGGCCAGCAACGACTTGATCCACGACTGGTTCCAGCACGCGCAGTTCTTCACCGTATTCGTTTACGGCTATGCGTTGGCGCGCGCGCCGGGATTCTGGGCCGAACTGCAGCGGCTGCGCCGGCCGCTGGCGTTCGCGGCGGTGGCCATGGGCGCCTTGTATGTGCCGATGCTCAAGTTGCCGGTGGAGTTCCCGGACTGGGCGTTGGTGCTGGCGCGCTGCCTGCGCGCGGCGTTCGTGTGGACCACGCTGCTGGCGCTGCTGGCCTGGGCGCAGCACGCGCTCAACAGGGAGTTCCGTTGGCTGCCCTATGCCAGTGAGGCGGTGTTCCCCTGGTATGTGCTGCACCAGAGCGCCACGGTGCTGCTGGCCTTCTGGCTGGTGCCGATGAAGTTGGGCGCGCCGCTGGAGGCCACGCTGGTGGTGGCGGGAACCGTGGGGGCCTGCGCGCTGTTGCACGAGTTCGTGATCCGGCGCAGCGCGCTGCTGCGGCCGCTGTTTGGCCTCAAGCCCCGGCCGCGCGCCGCGGGCCCTGCTATAGCGAGCGCAGCCGGAACCGGTCGCGATAGTCCGCCGGTGTAATCGAGGTCGCGCGCTTGAACAGCTTGCGGAAACTCGACGCGTCGCTGTAGCCACAGCGCTCGACGATTTCCTCGAAGCTCAGCAGGGTTGACTCCAGCAGCGCCTTGGCGCGCTCCACCCGCAGGTGCTGGATGTGCGCCAGCGGCGAGCTGTTGTAGTGCTGGCGGAAGTGCCGCAGCAGGCTGCGCTCGCTGGTGTCGCAGTGCTGCGCCAGTTCGGCGATGTTCAGTTCGCGGTGCAGCTGCTTTTGCAGGAAGCCCTCGGCCTTTTCGGACAATGAATGCCGCGGCCGCTCGGTCAGCGCCAGGCTGATGTAAGGCGCCTGGCTGGCGCGGTCGGGGTCGATCAGCATCATGCGCGCGGTCAGCTGCGCCAGGTCCGGGTCCACGTGCCGGGACAGCAGCTGCAGCATGTAGCTCAGCACGGCAGTGCTGGCGCCGGTGGTGGTAACGCAGCCGTCCTCCACGATCATTCGTTCCACATCAAGCAGCACCCGCGGGTAGCGCTTGCGGAACGCGGCATCCAGCCACCAACTGGTGGTGGCGCTGCGGCCATCGAGCAGGCCGGCTTCGGCCAGCAGGAAGCCGCCGCAGCAGCTTGATGCCAGCCCGACGCCGCGCAGGCTCAGGGATCGCAGCAGCTCGATTTCCGGGCCGTAGTTTCCCAGCTGCTGCACCAAGTCTTCGACGCTGGCGTGCATCAGGCCCGGCACGATCACCAAGTCCAGGGCGAGATCGGGCGATTGCACGGGCCCCAGCTGCAGCCCGCCCGATCCGGTGACGGTGGACTGGCCGCGGGCGCCAATCAGCACGGTCTCCAGCCTCAAGGAGGTGCCCGGGTCGCGCACCTGGGCCACCTTCTGGGCCACGCGCACGATGTCCATGGGTCCGGTGAGGCTGGACAACACCCCGCCCTCCACCGCCAGCAGGCCAATGGTGAAACGGCGGTCAGTGGCCGACATAGATCGAGCCCGAGTTCTGCTGCAGCCAGGCCAACACGCCATCGGGCAGGGCCAGGGCCGGTTCGCGGCCCAGGGCCGGCTGGCCGCAGGCCACCAGGCGGATATGGCCGGAGTGGCCGCGGGGCAGGGGCGTGGCCGAAGGCGCCACCAGTTCGGGGCGACCCCACTGGTCGCGGGTCAGCAGCCACAGGCCGCGCGGCGGCGCAGCGCCCAACTGGCAGTCGGGCGACACCTGCAGGCGAAGCGCGTTGCCACTGGCCGGCAGCAGGCGCCAAGTGCGGCTGGCCTGGCTCAGCACGGCGTCATAGCGGGCGCCTTCGACAAAAATGGCTTCATCGGCGGCCGGGGCGGCGGCGCCGGCCTGGCTGGTGGCCAGCGAGGCGAGCAGCAGGGTGGCGAGGATCAGGGTTTTCATTGGGATCTCCGTGCTTCCGGGCGGGGCCCGGGTTGTGCACAGCGTCCTCCGGAAGCGCGGGGACCGGCAGTGGCGAAAACGACACTATTAGGGCGAGTTCGGCCAGTCAAGCTCGGCGTGAGGGTCCCGGGGCGTCAATCGCAGCCGGCGGCGTAGTGGAGATAGCCCAGCACGACGTCGCCGCCCAGCACCACTTGCTCTACTTGGCCGCAGCCAAGCACCGGCGGTGCGTCACGGGCCGGCAGCCAGCGCGGCTCGCCCTCGCCCGGGTGGGTATCGGACACCGACACCGGGGAAACATCCTCGATCCGGTTATTGCCCAAGTCCACCAGGCAATCAAAACGCGCGCCGCTGCTGTCGCGCAGCCGCACCGTGGCCTTGCCGCGGTTCATGGGCCAGGCGACCGGGACATCCATCGTGTCCACGCCTGCATCGTTGGTGCAGCGCACGAGGGCGGGGGCCAGGTCGGCCAGCCAGCGGCTCCAGTCGTCGGGCGCCTTGGTGGTGGCGTCGAAGTGCGGCGCGGCGGCGATGTCCAGGCCGTACTCGGCGCGGCAGCAGCCGGAGGCCTCGGTTCCGTCGGGCAGCAGCACCTGGGCGATGAAGGGCTGCGCGGGGCCATCGGCCATGGTGTCGAAACACTGTCCCGGCGACATCAACGCGTTCACTTCCTGGCCGGTGCTGTCGGCGGCCAGGCCGCTGAAGCGGAACGAGCCGCCTTCGTTGGCCTTGAGCACGCCGTCGAAGCGCGCCTCGGCATCAAGGGTGCGGAAATCGGCGCCGTCGGCGGCGATGTCCAGCGCCCAGGACGGTTCGTTGCCGCGGCAGGCAAACACCCGCGGCACTTGGCCAGAGGGCACGGCCGCCGGCGCCGGGGCGGCCGCCGCAGGCGGCGGCGCGGCGGCCGTGCTTGCGGGCGGTGTTTTGCCGCAGGCGCACAGCAGGGCGGCTGCTGCGGCGCAAATCATCAGTCGTTTCACGCGCCGTCTCCAGCGAAGGCCAGCAGTGACCATGACGCAGTGCCGTGCTGCCGGCAAGCATCGGCGCGCGGCTGCAGTCAACCGCAGCCACGCGGGAGCGTTCTTGGCAGTACGGGCGGACTACCCCGCCAAATACGGAGCCACTCATGTTCAAGACTCTTTTGTGCACCTCCCTGGTGCTGGCCAGCGGCTTGGCCCTGGCCCAGGACGCCGGTGCCGACCGCGAAGCCCGCCGCGCAGAGATGCAGGCCCATGCCAAGGCGCGCTTCGCAGCGGCCGACGCCGACGGCGATGGCCGGCTGGATCGCGTTGAAGCGCAGGCCTTGGGCGAACGGGCGGTCAAGCATTTCGACCTCATTGATGCCAACGCCGACGGCAAGCTGGACGCGGATGAGATGGCGCTGGCCCGGCAGCAGGCCCGCCACGGCCGGCATCACGGCGGCGAGCGCGGGGCGTTCCAGCGCGGCCTGATGATGGGCATGGACGATGACGGCGACGGCAGCATCAGCCGCGTCGAGCTGGGCAACAAGATGCCCAAGCTGTTGGAAGCCTTTACCGCCATCGACGGCAACGGTGACGGCGAGCTCAGCCAGGACGAGATGAAAGCGCATCGCGCGCAGCGCAGGGCGGCGGCACCGGCGGGCTGAATTCGGCGAGCGCGGAACTTTCTTCCCCGGGGCAGGTCTGGGTATGCAGGCAGGGCGTCTTCTGGCACGCGCCGTAATTCAGGCGCTGGCCGAGACTGGTCCTGTATCCACTCGGCATTCTTGCGCTCGGGTCCAAGCAACACCCCACCTGGGTGCGACAGCACGCGCACCCCAGTGTTTGCGCTCCCCAAACCCCCCGTCCCCGGGGGGTTATTTTTTGGCCGCTTGGCCGCAGCCAGTGAACGGGGCGAGAATGGCCCAGGACACCACTGCGGAACCCCAAGGCAACCATGGCCGAGCTCAAGCAAGCGCAAGTGCCGGATATCGGCGACGACAAAGACGTGCCGGTGATCGAGCTGCTGGTGAAGCCCGGTGACGTGGTCAAGAAGGACCAGGGCCTGGTGACGCTGGAATCAGCGAAGGCCACCATGGAAGTTCCGTCGCCGTTTGACGGCGTGGTGCGCGAGCTGAAGGTGAAGCTGGGTGATGCGCTGTCGGCGGGGTCGGTGGTGGCTTTGATTGAGGTGGCGGAGGGCTTGCCCTCACCCCAGCCCTCTGCCGCGGGGGGGAGAGGGGGGCAGGAGGCGGCAGCTGCAGCGTCACCCGCATCTCTGCCCTCACCCCAGCCCTCTCCTGCAGGCGGGAGAGGGGGCCAGGAGCCGGCATCTGTACCTGCGCCCGCGGCGGCCGGTGCGACCCGTTCGCCGCCGGTGGCGTTTGACGCCGATGGGCTGCTGCCCGACAAGGTGCCGCATGCCAGCCCCGCGGTGCGGCTGTTCGCGCGCGAGCTGGGCGTGGACCTGGCGCAGGTGGCGGGCAGCGCGCGCGCTGGCCGCATCAGCAAGGAGGACGTGCAGGCCTTCGTGAAGTCGGCGCTTGCCGGCGGCGCTGCGCCGCGTGCAGGCGGCGGTGGCGGTGGCCTGGACCTGATCCCGTGGCCAAACGTGGACTTCGCGAAATTCGGTTCCGTGCAGAGCCGGCCGCTCACCCGCATCCAGAAGCTCAGTGGCGCAAACCTGGCGCGCAACTGGGCCATGATCCCGCACGTCACCCAGAACGACGACGCCGACATCACCGAGATGGAGGCCTTCCGCAAGAAGCTGGGCGAGGAGAACAAGGACGCCAAGGTCACGCCGCTGGTGTTCCTGATCAAGGCTGCCGTGGCCGCGCTGAAGAAGTACCCCAACTTCAACGCCTCGCTGGATGGCGACAACCTGGTGCTCAAGCAGTACTTCCACATCGGCATCGCGGTGGACACGCCCGATGGCCTGGTGGTGCCGGTGATCCGCGACGCCGATCGCAAGGGCCTGCTGGAGCTGGCGCGCGAGCTTGGCGAGATCAGCGCCAAGGCGCGCGACAAGAAGCTCAGCAGCGCCGACATGCAGGGCGGCTGTTTCTCCATCAGTTCGCTGGGGGGCATCGGCGGCACCGGCTTCACGCCCATCATCAATGCCCCCGAGGTGGCCATCCTGGGCGTTTCGCGCAGCGCCATGAAGCCGGTGTGGAACGGCGCGGCGTTCGAGCCGCGGCTGGTGCTGCCGCTGAGCCTGAGTTACGACCACCGGGTGATCGACGGTGCGGCGGCCGCGCGCTTCACCGCCTACCTGGCCCAAGTGCTGGGCGATTTGCGGCGACTGCTGCTGTGACGTGCGCCGCGTCCACCCTTTTGCGGAGTGTTTGATGGCGACCATTGAACTGCGCGTCCCTGACCTGGGCGATGACAAGGACGTACCGGTTATCGAAATCCTGGTGGCCGTGGGCGACACCGTCGCCAAGGACCAGGGCCTGGTGACGCTGGAATCAGCCAAGGCGACGATGGAAGTGCCGGCCAGTGCCGCGGGCTTGGTGACGGCGCTGAAGGTGAAGCTGGGTGACACCGTCTCCGCAGGGGATGTGATTGCCATCGTGCAAGCCGCCGCCGTCGCCCCTGCCCCCTCTGCTGCCCCTGCACCTGCCCCTGTAGGAGGGACTTCAGTCCCGATAGCCGTGGCTTCCTCGTTACCACCACCCAAAAGCATCGGGACTGAAGTCCCTCCTACAGGTTTTGGGCGGAAGGCGGACATCGAGTGCGGGCTTTTGGTGCTGGGCGCCGGGCCGGGCGGCTACACCGCGGCGTTCCGTGCGGCCGACCTGGGTTTGGACACGGTGCTGGTGGAGCGCTACGACGCGCTGGGCGGCGTCTGCCTCAACGTGGGCTGCATTCCGTCCAAGGCGCTGCTGCACGCGGCTGAAGTGCTGGTGGAGGCGAAACACGCCGAAGACTTCGGCATCAGCTTCGGCGCACCGAAGATCGACCTCGACAAGCTGCGCGGCCACAAGGACAAAGTGGTGGGCCAGATGGTGAAGGGCCTGTCGGGCATGGCGAAGCAGCGCAAGGTGCGCACCGTCACCGGCGTCGGCACCTTTGTTTCGCCCAATGAGCTGGAGGTGCGCGAAAGCGAGGGCAATAAACTCATTCGCTTCGAGCAGTGCATCATCGCCGCCGGCTCGCAGCCGGTGAAGTTGGCGGGCTTCCCTTGGGACGACGCCCGGGTGATGGACTCCACCGACGCGCTGCTTCTGGTGGATATTCCCAAGCAATTGCTCGTCGTGGGTGGTGGCATCATCGGCCTGGAGATGGCCTGCGTGTACTCGGCGCTGGGCAGCGCCGTCACCGTGGTCGAGTTCATGGATCACTTGATGCCGGGCGCCGACAAGGACCTGGTGAAGCCGTTGGCCGATTTGCTGAAGAAGCGCGGCGTCGCCGTGCACCTCGGCTGCAAGGTGGCCAAGGTGGACGCGAAGAAGGACGGCCTGCACGCCACCTTCGAGGGCGCCTCGGTGCCGGCGAACGCGAAGTACGACCGCGTGCTGGTGTCGGTGGGCCGCACGCCCAACGGCGGCAAGCTGGGCGCCGAGAAAGCCGGTGTGGTGGTCAGCGATCGCGGCTTCATCGCGGTGGACAAGCAGATGCGCACCAACGTGCCGCACATCTTCGCCATTGGTGATCTGGTGGGCCAGCCCATGCTGGCGCACAAGGCCACGCACGAAGGAAAGCTCGCGGCAGAAGTGGCCGCCGGCGCGAAGAAAGAGTGGGTGGCGCGGGTGATCCCGTCGGTGGCCTACACCGATCCGGAAATCGCCTGGGTGGGCGTGACTGAAACCGAAGCCAAGGCCAAGGGCCTGGCGGTGGGCGTGGCCAAGTTCCCGTGGGCGGCGTCCGGCCGCGCGGTGGGCACTGGCCGCACGGAGGGCTTCACCAAGCTCATCTTCGATGAGCACACCGACCGCGTGATCGGCGGCGGTATCGTCGGCGTGCACGCCGGAGACTTGATCTGCGAAGTGGCCCTGGCCATCGAGATGGGCTGCGAAGCGAGCGACATCGGCCACACCATCCATCCGCATCCCACGCTTGGCGAATCCGTAGCCATGGCCGCCGAGATCCAGGAAGGCAGCATCACCGACCTCTACTTCCCCAAGAAGAAATAGCCCTCCCACAAAGAGTCAGCCGAACGCCACCCAGCACACGGCGGACAGCACCAGCACGCCGATCACATCCAGTACGGCGCCTTCGCGCAGCATGGTTTGCGCGCTCACCTGGCCACTGCCGTAAGCAATCGCGTTGGGCGCGGTGGCCACCGGCAGCATGAAGCCGACGCTGGCCGCCAGCACCGCCGGGAACATGAACAATGCCGGGTCCACGCCCACTGCCAGTGCGGTGGCGGCCAGCACCGGCATCATTAGCACCGCGGTGGCGGTATTGCTGGCGATTTCCGACAGCAGCACCACGCCCGCCACGATGCCCAGCAGCAGCAGCGGCAAGGGCAGGGCGTTGAGCACCGACAGGCCCTGCGCCAGGGCCGTGCTCAGTCCCGATGTCTGGAACGCCGTGGCCAGCGCGATGCCGCCGCCGAACAGTACGAGTGCGCCCCAAGGAATGCTCTCCGCCGCTTCCCAATCCAGCAGCCGGCGGCCACCGCCGTCGGGGATCACGCACAGCGCCAC
>JANNQY010000078.1:0-4548 GCA_031400995.1 Lysobacteraceae bacterium | reverse complement strand
GCTTGTCGGGTTGAGCTTTTCCGAGTCGATCTTGTACTGCTTGATCGCCCGAGCCACATCCTTGCCATTCATCTTCCCCTCCGCCGCCAGCGCCGCAATCGCGGCATGCGCGATGTAGTACCGATCAACTTCGAAGAACCGGCGCAGATTGGCGCGTGTGTCTGAGCGGCCAAATCCGTCGGTACCCAGCACCGTATACTTCATCGGCACAAACGCCCGAATCTGGTCCGCAAAAGCGCGTACGTAGTCCGTCGCGGCAATCGCCGGCCCCTGCCTGCCTTCCAGGCAATCCGTGACGTAGGACTTCTTCGGCTCCGCTTCGGGGTGGAAGCGGTTGTAGCGCTCCGCCTCGAACCCGTCGCGGCGCAGCTCGGTGAAGCTGGGGCAGCTCCAGATGTCGGCGGTTACGCCGAAGTCTTTGTCGAGGAGTTCGGCGGCGGCTATGCATTCTCGGAGGATGGTGCCGGAGCCTAGCAACTGGACGTGGAGCGGGTTGGGCTTGGCGCGTTTGCCCTCACCCTGCCCTCTCCCGTTGACGGGAGAGGGTCCATTCGGGGTGGTGGATTGCAGCAAATACATTCCCTTGAGGATGCCTTCGGCGGCGCCTTCGGGCATGTCGGGGTGGGGGTAGTTTTCGTTCATCAGGGTCAGGTAGTAGTACTCGTCTACCTGGTCTTCCAGCATCTGCTGCATGCCGTGCTGCAGGATCACGGCCACTTCGAAGCCGAAGGTGGGGTCGTAGGCCTTGCAGTTGGGGATGGCGCCGGCCAGCAGGTGCGAGTGGCCGTCTTCGTGCTGCAGGCCTTCGCCGTTGAGCGTGGTGCGGCCGGCGGTGGCGCCCAGCAGGAAGCCGCGCGCGCGCATGTCCGCGGCCTGCCAGGCACTGTCGCCAATGCGCTGGAAGCCGAACATCGAGTAGTAGATGTAGAACGGCAGCATCGGCTGATCGGAGCTGCTGTAGCTGGTGGCGGCGGCCATCCAGCTGCTGAAGGCGCCGGCTTCGGTGATGCCTTCTTCCAGCACCTGGCCGGTGATGTCTTCGCGGTAATACATCAGCTGGTCGGCGTCCACGGGCTTGTACTTCTGGCCATGCGGGGCGTAGATGCCAATTTGCCGGAACAGGCCCTCCATGCCGAACGTGCGCGCTTCGTCGGCAACAATGGGCACGCAGCGCGGGCCCACGGCTTTGTCGCGCAGCACGATGTTCAGGGCCTGCACGAAGCTCATGGTGGTGCTGTTCTCGCGCTCGCCGGTGCTCTTGAGCAAACGTTCGAACACTTCGAGCTTGGGCGCGGTGAGCGCCACGCTGGTCTTGCGGCGGCGCTGGGGCAGGTAGCCGCCTAGCTTCTCGCGGCGCGACTTGAGGTACTCCACTTCCGGGCTCTTGTCGCCGGGGTGGAAGAACGGCACGTCGGCCAGCTTGTCGTCGCTTATGGGGATCTGGAAGCGGTCGCGGAAGGCCTTTACCGCACTGTCGTCCAGGTTCTTGGTCTGGTGGGTGGGGTTGAGGCTCTCGCCCCAGCTGCCCATGCCGTAGCCCTTCACGGTCTTGGCCAGCACCACGCTGGGCTGGCCCTTGTGGTTCACGGCGCTGTGGTACGCGGCGTACACCTTGTGCGGGTCGTGGCCGCCGCGGTTCAGGCGGGCGATGTCCTGGTCGCTGAGGTTGCTCACCATCTGCTTGGTCTGGGCGTACTTGCCGAAGAAGTTCTCGCGCGTGTAGGCGCCGCCGAAGGCTTTGCAGTTCTGGTACTCGCCGTCCACGGTTTCCATCATCAGCTTTTGCAGCGTGCCGTCGGCGTCGCGCGCCAGCAGCGGGTCCCAGTAGCTGCCCCACACCAGCTTGAGCACGTTCCAGCCGGCGCCGCGGAAGCTGCCCTCCAGATCCTGGATGATCTTGCCGTTGCCGCGCACCGGGCCGTCCAGGCGCTGCAGGTTGCAGTTGACGACGAAGACCAGGTTGTCCAAGCCTTCGCGGCCGGCAACGCCAATCGCACCCAGGCTCTCGGGCTCGTCGGTTTCGCCGTCGCCGAGGAAACACCAGACTTTTCGATCACTGGGTTCGATCAGGCCGCGGTGCTCGAGGTATTTCAGGAAGCGCGCCTGGTAGATGGCGCTGATGGGGCCCAGGCCCATGCTCACGGTGGGCGTCTGCCAGTAGTCGGGCATCAGCCAGGGATGCGGGTAGCTGGAGATGCCCTTGCCGTCCACTTCCATGCGGAAGTTGTCGAGCTGGTCAGACGTGAAGCGGCCCTCCAGGAAGCTGCGCGCGTAAATGCCCGGCGAGCTGTGGCCCTGCACGTAAAGGATGTCGCCCGGGTGCCCGGCGCTGGGCGCGCGCCAGAAGTGGTTGAAGCCGACGTCATACAGCGTGGCGCTGGAGGCGAACGAGGCGATGTGCCCGCCCAGGTCGCCGGGCTTGCGGTTGGCGCGCACCACCATCGCCATGGCGTTCCAGCGGATGATGCTGCGGATGCGCCATTCCAGCGTGCTGTCGCCGTCGCTCTTGGCTTCCAGGTGCGCGGGGATGGTGTTGATGTACTGGGTGGTGGGCTGGAACGGCAGCTGGCCGCCGGCGCGGCGGGTCATCTCCACCATGCGCTCGAGCAAGTGATGCGCGCGCTCGGGGCCGTCGGTATCCAGCACGGCCTTCAGCGATTCCATCCACTCGCGGGTTTCGATCGGGTCGAGGTCGTTTTCCAGTACGTCGGTGAGCCAGTTCATAGTCTTCCCTTAGGAAACAGGGGTCAGAGTACATTTTTCCCTGTGCTGCCGCAGCCGGCCAAGGCCCCTCGGAAAATGTACTCTGACCCCTGTTTTTGGCGCGGTGGTTTAGCTACGGGCGGCGCGGATCTGGGCGTCCACAGCGGCGATGGCGGTCATGTTCACCACCCGGCGCACGGAGGCCGAAGGCGTGAGCACATGGGCGGTGCTGGCGAGCCCCATCAGGATGGGCCCCACGCCGACGCCGTCGGTGACGCTGCGCACCAGGTTGTAGCTGGCGTTGGCGGCGTCCAGGTTGGGGAACACCAGCAGGTTGGCGCGGCCGGTGAGCCTTGATGTGGGGAAGATGCGGTTGCGCGCCTCTTCGTTCAGGGCGATGTCGGCGTGCATCTCACCCTCCACTTCCAGCTTGGGCGCGCGCTCGCGCAGGATGGCCAGGGCATCGCGCAGCTTCTGGGCACTGGCTGATTCGCTGGAGCCAAAGTTGGAGTGGCTGACCAGAGCGGCCTTGGGCACGATACCGAACAGCTTGAGGCGGAACGCGGCCTGGATCACCGATTCGGCGATTTCGGCCGCGCTGGGGTCCACGTTCACGTGCGTGTCGGTGAAGAAGAACACGCCCTTGTCGTTGAGCACCGCGCTGAGCGCCGACAAGCCGCGGGTTTCGCTCTCCACGCCCAGGATTTCGCGCACGTACTTGAGCTTGCGCACGAAGCGGCCAACGATCCCGCACAGCAGCGCGTCGGCTTCGCCACGGCGCACCATCAGCGCGGCGATCACCACGTCGCGCGAGCGCACCAAGGCCTTGGCGGCCGCGGGCGTGATGCCCTTGCGCTGCATGATCTCGTGGTAGAGCTGCCAGTAGTCGTTGAAGCGCGGGTCGTCGTCGATATTGGTCACGTCCACGTCCACGCCGATGCGCAGGCGCAGGCCCAGGCGCTGGATGCGCCGCTCGATCACCGCCGGGCGGCCCACCAGGATGGGGTACGCCAGACCTTCGTCCACCACGGTCTGCACGGCGCGCAGCACGGTTTCTTCCTCGCCCTCGGCGTACACCACGCGCTTGCGATCGGCGCGGGCGCGGTCGAACACCGGCTTCATCAGCAGGCCGGTGCGGAAAACCCAGCTGCTGAGGCGGTCGCGGTAGGCCTCCAGGTCGGCCATCGGCCGCGCGGCCACGCCCGAATCCATGGCGGCCTTGGCCACCGCGGGTGCCAGCGACACCAGCAGGCGCGGGTCGAAGGGGCGCGGGATGATGTATTCGGGGCCGAAGCGCGGGGTTTCACCGGCGTAGGCGGCGCCCAGGTCGGTGGCTTCGCGGCGCGCCAGCTCGGCGATGGCGTGCACGCAGGCCAGCTTCATTTCTTCGTTGATGGTGGTGGCGCCCACGTCCAGCGCGCCGCGGAAAATGTACGGGAAGCACAGCGCGTTGTTCACCTGGTTGGGGAAGTCGCTGCGGCCGGTGGCGATGATGGCGTCGGGGCGCGCGGCGCGCGCCAGCGCCGGGTCGATCTCGGGCGTGGGGTTGGCCAGCGCAAAGATGATGGGGCGGGCGGCCATGGTGGCCAGCATGTCGGGCTTGAGAATGCCGCCGGCCGACACGCCGATGAATACGTCGGCGCCGTTGACGATCTCGGCCAAGCTGCGCGCGGCAGTGTCGCGGGCATAGCGCACGATGCCGGCGTTGAAGCCGCCGGGCTGCAGGTCCGCGCGCGCGCTGTGCAGCACGCCGTCCTTGTCGCTCACCAGGATGTTGGCCGGGTCCACGCCCAGCGCCACCAGCATGTCCAGGCAGGCGATGCCGGCGGCGCCGGCGCCGCTGAC
>JANNQY010000077.1:0-3153 GCA_031400995.1 Lysobacteraceae bacterium | reverse complement strand
CTTTGCCATCGTCGCGATGACGCTGACGTTGGTGGCGGTGTACGTGCCGCTGGCGTTCCAGACTGGCCGCACTGGCAAGCTGTTCGTGGAGTTCGCGCTCACGCTGGCGGGCGCTGTGCTGGTGTCGGGGTTCACCGCGCTTACGCTCTCGCCCATGATGTCCTCGAAGCTGCTGCGGCGCGAAACCAAGCATGGCCGCTTCTACTTATTTGGGGAAAGAATGCTGGTGGCGCTGGACCAGGGCTACCGCGGCCTGCTGACTCGCGCGCTGCGGATGCGCGTGCTGGTGGTGGGCGTGGGGCTGCTGCTGTTTGCGGGCGCCGGTGCGCTGTGGTGGAACCTGCCCAGTGAACTGGCGCCGCCCGAGGACCAAGGCTTCATCGTCGGCTTCGGCATCGCGCCCGAAGGCTCCACGGTGGCCTACACCGACAAGTACGCGCGGCAGATGGAGGCCAGCGTGGCCCAGGTGCCCGAGTACAAGCAGCGCTTCCAGATCGTGGGTTTTCCGTCGGTCACCACCACCATCGGCTTCATGCTGCTGCAGGACTGGGAAGACCGCGACGTGAGCGCGGCCGACGTGCAGGGCCAGCTGTTCCCGGCGTTCGGCAACATCCCGGGCCTGATGGCCTTCCCCACGCTGCCGCCGCCGCTGGGACAGCAGGGTTTTGGCCAGCCGGTGAACTTCGTGGTGCAGGGCACGGGCAGCTGGGAAGAGCTTGAGGCCACCGCGCAGGCGCTGATGGTGAAGATGCGCGAGAACCCCCAGCTCACCAATCCCGACTCCGACCTCAAGCTCGACAAGCCGCAGCTGCGCCTGGTGCTGGACCGCGACAAGGTGGCCACGGTGGGCACCGACGTGAACACCGTGGGCCGCACGCTGGAAACGCTGCTGGGCGGCCGCAACGTCACCCGATTCAAGCGTGGCTCGGAGCAGTACGACGTGATCGTGCAGGTGGAGAACGACGACCGCCGCACGCCCAACGACGTGAGCAACATCTTCGTGCGCGCGGGTGACGGCCAGATGGTGCAGCTGTCGAACCTGATCAAGGTGGAAGAGACGGTGGCGGCCAAGGAGCTCAACCACTTCAACAAGCTGCGCGCGGCCACCATCAGCACCGGTTTGGCGCCGGGTTACCCGATGGGCGAGGCGCTGGACTGGATGGAGGCGGCGCTGAAGGAAGTGGCGCCGCAAGCGCAGTACGACCTGACCGGCCAGAGCCGCGAATTCCGCGAATCCTCCAGCGAGTTCGGCACCATCTTCGTGCTGGCGCTGGCTTTCATTTTTTTGGTGCTGGCAGCGCAGTTCGAAAGTTGGCGCGACCCGTTCGTGATCCTGCTGGCGGTGCCGCTGGCGGCGTTCGGTGCGTTCTTGGCGCTCACCTTGAGCGGCGGCGGCAGCTGGAACATCTACAGCCAGATTGGTCTGGTCACGCTGGTGGGCCTGATCGCCAAGCACGGCATCCTGATCGTGGAGTTCGCCAACCAGCTGCAGGAGCGCGGCACCGACAAGTTCAACGCGGTGCTGGACGCGGCGGCGCTAAGGCTGCGGCCGATCCTGATGACCACTGGCGCGATGGTGCTGGGCTCAGTGCCGCTGGCCATCGCCTCGGGCGCGGGTGCGGAGGCGCGCAACCAGATTGGCTTGGTCATCGTCGGCGGCATGTCCATCGGCACGGTGTTCACGCTGTTCGTGGTCCCGGTGGTTTACCTGCTAATTGGCCGCGACCGCTCCGCTCCCTCTCCCGTTCACGGGAGAGGGCCGGGGTGAGGGCGCTCGATCTCGCGGTAAAGCTGCCCTCACCCTAGCCCTCTCCCGCAAGCGGGCGAGGGAACCCACCGCCGAGGCGAGACCCGCTCTGCTCCCTCTCCCGTTCACGGGAGAGGGCCGGGGTGAGGGCGCTCGATCTCGCGGGAAAGCTGCCCTCACCCTAGCCCTCTCCCGCAAGCGGGCGAGGGAACCCACCGCCGAGGCGAGACGCGCTCTGCTCCCTCTCCCGTTCACGGGAGAGGGCCGGGGTGAGGGCAGCTCTTCGCCTCAGCCCGCCCCAGGCCCCGCATACCGGCAGCCCGACGTGCACGTCTCATGCACCACCACCAGGGACAGCGCCGGCAGCGCGGGTTTCAACTGGTCCCAAATCCAGCGCGCCAGGTTCTCACTGGTGGGATTCTCCAGCCCCGGCACGTCGTTGAGGTAATGGTGGTCCAATCGGTCGTAGATCGGCGCGAACACCGCCTTGATGTCGCCGAAATCCATGATCCAACCGGTGTGCGGATCCGGCTCGCCGCCTACGTGCAGCTCCACCGCGAACGAATGGCCGTGCAATTGCGCGCACTTGTGCCCCGGCGGCACATTGGGGAGCCGGTGCGCGGCTTCGATGCGGAAAACCTTGAAGATATCCATGGCCGCTATTCTAGCCCGGCCCCGGGGCCCAGACAGGGCCACGCAACGGCGTTTCACAGGCTCGGCGGCCATTTGTGCCGAATACCGGCGGCCCTTATGCTGGCACTCGGCTCGGGGGAGCCTCGCGTGGCGACGCCATCCACCTTCCCCGCGTAAATCCGGGGTGTTTGCGCCGTGAGCTTTCTGTCCGAACTCAGACGCCGCAACGTCATCCGCATGGCCGGCCTGTACCTAGTGGCCGCTTGGCTGTTGGTACAGGTGGCCAGCACTGTGCTGCCGGCCTTCGAAGTGCCGGCCTGGGGCCTGCGCGCGCTCATCCTGGTGCTGGTAATTGGCTTCGTGCCGGCGCTGGTGTTCGCCTGGATATTCGAGCTGACTCCCAACGGGCTCAAGCGCGACGCACAGGTGCCCGAAGCGGAATCCATCGCGCCGCAGACCGGCCGCCGCATGGAGCGCCTGATCCTGGGGCTGGCCTTGGTGGCGGTGAGTTTCTTCGCCGTCGACAAGTTCGCGCTGGCGCCCGGGCGTGAGGCGGCTCGCTTGGCCGCCGCCACCGATTCGGTGATCCAGCGTGAAGTGCAGGCGGACGCGCGCGACAGCGCCAATTCCGTTGCGGTGCTGCCTTTCGCCGACCTGAGCCCGGACCAGAGCCAGGGCTACTTCTCGGACGGCATGGCCGAGGAAATCCTGAGCGCCCTCGCGCGCATCAAAGGCCTGAAGGTGGCCGGCCGCAGCTCGTCGTTCTACTACAA
>JANNQY010000076.1:0-3831 GCA_031400995.1 Lysobacteraceae bacterium | reverse complement strand
TCGGGTCGTAGGCGCTGGGGTCGGGGGTGTCGGACATGGGTTTGAGGCAGGAAAAAACAGGCTCACAGGGTAGCAAATCGCGGCCTTGCCGGTCTCGAGCGACCGCTGCGGTTACCATCGGGGCAACTTCTGGAGACCCGTTCATGCGCCCTGCCCGCACCCTGTTGCTGCTCGCCCTCGCCCTGCCCACCGCCGTGCAGGCCGAAACCCTTGCCCTGCACTGCGGCCAACTGTTCGACAGCGCCAGCGGGCGCAGCGCCGCGGACCAGACCGTGGTGGTGGCTGACGGCAAGGTGCGCGAGATCCGGCCCGGCATGGCCGCGGTGGAGGGCGCCCGCTCCATCAACCTCGCGGGCCACACCTGCAGCCCGGGCTGGATCGACCTACACGTGCACCTGGACGGCGAATCCAGCCCCGACTCCTACTCCGAGGGCTTCCGGCTCAATCCCGAATTCACCATCCTCAGGTCGGCCGGCTACGCGCGCAAAACGCTGCACGCCGGCTTCACCAGTGTGCGCGACCTCGGCGGCGACAGCGCGCTGGCCCTGCGCGACGGCATTAACCAAGGGCTGGTGGAAGGACCGCGCATCCACGCCGCCGGCCGCATCATCGCCACCACCGGTGGCCACGGCGACGGCACCAACGGCTTGAGCCGCGAGATCGGCCAGGCCTTGGGCACCCCGGGGCCCGCCGAAGGGGTGATCAACAGCCCCGACCAGGCCCGCGAGGCGGTGCGCCAGCGCTACAAAGACGGCTCGGACCTGATCAAGATCACCGCCACCGGCGGCGTGCTCAGCTACGCCAAGAACGGCGATGGCCCGCAGTTCACGCTGGAAGAAGTGCAGGCCGTAGTGGCCGCGGCCAAGGACTACGGCTACCGCGTGGCCGCGCATGCGCACGGCAAGGAAGGCATGCGCCGTGCCATCGAGGGCGGCGTGACGTCCATCGAGCACGGTACCTACATGGACGATGAACTGTTCGCGCTGATGAAGAAAAACGGGACTTGGTACGTGCCCACGATCAGCGCTGGCCGCTTCGTGGCCGAAAAGGCCAAGGAAGAGGGTTTCTATCCTGAGGTGATCCGGCCCAAGGCTGCGCGCATCGGCGCCCAGATCCAGCAGACCTTTGGCCAAGCCTGGCGCGCCGGCGTGAAGATCGGTTTCGGCACCGACGCCGGCGTGAGCTACCACGGCGACAATGCCGATGAATTCGTGTTCATGGTGGAAACCGGCATGCCCGAAGCCGCGGCCCTGCAGACCGCCACCGTGAACGCCGCCCAAGTGCTGGGCGTGGACGACGTGGGCCGTTTGGCGCCCGGCCTGCGCGCCGACGTGGTGGCCATGCCGGGCGATCCGCTGGCCGATATCACCGTGGTGCGCAAGGTGGACTTCGTGATGAAGGACGGCGTGGTTTATCGCCAGCCCTGAACCCGGGGCTCACTCCCAGCGGAACACCTCTTCCACGCCCGTGCCGAACGCGCGGGCAATTCGAAACGCCAGCTCAAGCGACGGCGCGTATTTGCCGCCCTCCAGCGCAATGATGGTCTGGCGCGTCACCCCAACCTGGCGTGCCAGTGCTTCTTGGGTCATCTCGTCGCGCTCGAAGCGGAGGCGGCGAATGTGGTTGCTGATCGGCGTCCCGGTCATGCCCGCCGATCCCGCCAATACATCACCGCAGTGGCTGCGTACTCCACCAGCGTGTGCCACACGAGGCCAAAAACCAGCAGGTGGGCGACTGCGATCGGCGTGGCCCAGGCCAGCCGCTCAGGCGCCGTGAATCCCAGGAGGAGCGCGCAACCAATCACCACCAACACCAGCGCAAAGCGCGCCCAGCCGACCGCGCTGCTTTCGATTTCCCGGTCGCGCTCGTCCTTGAGCACCTGGCCTTTCCAGCGCCAGCGCAGCAACTGCCCCACCACGGCCCAGGCAATCAGCAGCAGCACGATGTTGCCGCCGACCCTGCCAAGGTCGCGCAGGTCACCTGCGCCCGCAATGGCGTCGGCCTTCGCCAGCAGGTAGCCCGCCACCATGGCCGAGAAACCCATGCCCACCCAGGCTCGCCATTCGCCCGGCGACACGGTTTCATCAAGTTCGCTGCGGGGCGCCGCCGAAATGCCATACACCGCCGTCCACGCCACCAGCGCCGAAAGTCCGATGCTGAAGTTGCCCAGGTCAAGGCCAAGGATTTCCTCCGGACCCGCCAGCAAAATCCAAAACGAAATGCCCGCCAGGGCCACCAGAACCGCCAAACCCCACTTTGGCCAACGCATGGTCATCTCCAGCTGACAAAATGTGCGCTTAACATTACATGTAGGCCAAGCAATGTCAAGTAAACATTACATTAACTTGTCCCCCGCCAGACTGGCACCATCTTTCGTTCAGCCCATTAACGCCGGAACCCTCATGGACACCCCCAATCCACACGTGTTTGACGCCCGCTTGGAGCAGTTCGAGACCGAGGTGCTGCTCAAGTCCCAGGACGTGCCGGTGCTGGTGGACTTCTGGGCGCCGTGGTGCGGCCCCTGCAAGACGCTGGGCCCGGTGCTGGAGAAGTTGGCGGCGGAGTTCAACGGCGGCTTCCTGCTCGCCAAGGTGGACGTGGACCAGGAGCAGCAGCTGGCCGGCTATTTCCAGGTGAAATCGATCCCCACCGTGATGCTGGTGAAAGGCGGGCAGATCGTCGATGGCTTCCCCGGGGCGTTGCCTGAGGGGCAACTGCGCGAATTCCTGACCCATCACGGCGTGGAGCCCTTGGCCGCACCTGAAGCAGCAGCGGAGCCTGCCGAAGCCGCCGAACCTGCCGCGCTGGACCCGCACCAGGAAGTGGTGCGCCTGCGCGCGGTGGTGTTGGCCGAGCCTGAAAAGGACGAGTCCAAGCTCGACCTGGCCCTGGCGCTGCTCAATACCGGCAGCTTTGGCGAAGCGCAGGCCTTGCTGGACGCCCTGCCGGCCAACCTGGCCCAGGATGACCGCGCCCTTCGCGGCCACGCGCGCCTGGGCTTCGCGGCATTGGTGAAAGACGCGCCACCGGTGGCAGCGCTGGAAGCGGCGCTGGCCGCCGACCCCGGCGACCTGCGAGCGCGCCACCTGCTGGGCGCGCAGCGGCTGGCGGCCGGCGAATGGGAGGCAGCGCTGGAGCATTTCATCGAACTGCTGCGCCGCGACCGCACGTTCCAGGACGGCCTGCCGCGCAAGGCCCTGATCGAAGCCTTCCGCGTGGTGGAAGACGAAGACCTGGTCGGTCGCTACCGCCGCAAGATGGCCTCGCTGCTCTACTGACATGGCCATCACTGCATCGCGCCTGCGCTTCTGGATGAACCTGTGGCCGCCCTTCCTGGGCGCCGGCATCCACATCACCGAACTCTCTGCCGACTTCAGCCGCGTGTGCGTGCAGTTGCGCCAGCGCTGGTACAACCGAAACTACGTCAACACCCACTTCGGCGGCAGCCTGTACGCCATGGTGGACCCGTTCTGGATGGTGCTGCTTGCCAACCGTTTGGGGCCGGGATACGTGGTGTGGGACCAGGCCGCGGAAATCCGCTTCGAGAAGCCGGGCCGCGGCACCGTAGAAGCGGCGTTCGTGCTCGACGACGCCACCGTGGCGGAAATGCGCGCCGCAGCCGCCGGTGGCGAAAAGGTGCTGCGCTGGCTGGATGCCGACGTGCGCGATGCCAGCGGCGACGTGGTGGCCCGGGTGCGCAAGCAGCTCTACGTCCGAAAGAAGCGCCCCGCAGCAGCCACAGCCTCTTCGCCCCCAGTCCCCTAAGCCCCTAGCCTGCCCCCCCTGTAGGAGGGACTTCAGTCCCGATGCATTTCTCAGCGAACCATCGGG
>JANNQY010000075.1:0-3402 GCA_031400995.1 Lysobacteraceae bacterium | reverse complement strand
TGCCGGCGCGCACCAGGGCCGGGAAGTGCTTCAGGAACAGGGCCGCAAGCAGGGTAGCGATGTGCAGGCCGTCGGAGTCGGCGTCGGCCAGGATGATCACCTTGCCGTAGCGCAAGCCCTCGATGTTGTCGGTGCCCGGGTCGCAGCCGATCGCCACGGCCAGGTCGTGCACTTCGTTGGAGGCCAGCACGCCGGACGAATCCACTTCCCACGTATTCAGGATCTTGCCGCGCAGCGGCAGGATGGCCTGGAACTCCTTGTCGCGGGCCTGGCGGGCGCTGCCGCCGGCCGAGTCGCCTTCCACCAGGAATAGTTCCGTGCGGCCCAGGTCCTGGCTGATGCAGTCAGCCAGCTTGCCGGGCAGGGCCGGGCCCTGGGTTATCTTCTTGCGGGTGACTTGCTTCTCGGTCTTGAGCCGCGCCGAAGCGCGATCAATCGCCAGCTGCGCTATCTGCAGGCCGGTTTCCACGTGCTGGTTGAGCCACAGCGAAAACGCGTCGTGCGAGGCGTTTTCCACGAAGGCGGCGGCCTGGCGCGAGCTCAGCCGCTCCTTGGTCTGCCCGCTGAACTGCGGGTCGGTCATCTTGATGCTGAGCACGTAGCTCACGCGGTCCCACACGTCTTCGGGCGCGAGCTTGACGCCGCGCGGAAGCAGGTTGCGGAAATCGCAGAACTCCCGCAGCGCGTCGGTGAAACCCGACCTCAGCCCGTTCACATGGGTGCCGCCCTGGGCGGTGGGGATCAGGTTCACGTAGCTTTCCTGCACCAGTTCGCCATCGGGCACCCAGGCCACGGCCCAGTCAACGATCTCGGTGTCCTTGCTCACCTGGCCGATGAACAGCTCGGCCGGCAGCAGCTCGCGTCCCACGAGTTCGCCGCGCAGGTAGTCCCGCAGTCCGTCCTGGTAGAACCACTCGTTGTGCTCGCCGGTGGCTTCGTCGAACAGCTTTACCGTGAGGCCCGGGCAGAGCACGGCCTTGGCGCGCAGCACGTGGCGCAGCGCCTTCACTGCGAACTTGGGCGTGTCGAAATACTTGGGGTCGGGCCAGAAGCGCAGCCGCGTGCCGGTGTTGCGCTTGCCCACGCTGCCCACCACCTCCAGCGCCGAGCTGCGGTCGCCGTCGCGGAACTCCATGCGGTGCTCGCTGCCTTCCCGGCGGATGAACACTTCAACCTTCTTCGACAGCGCATTCACCACGCTCACGCCGACGCCGTGCAGGCCGCCGGAGAAGGTGTAGTTCTTGCCGCTGAACTTACCGCCGGCGTGCAGGCGGGTCATGATCAGCTCGATGCCGGGGATCTTTTCCTCGGGATGGATGTCCACCGGCATGCCGCGGCCGTCGTCGGTCACCTCGCAGCTGCCGTCGGCGAACATCGTCACGTCCACCGTCTTGGCATGGCCACCCAGGGCCTCGTCCACCGAGTTGTCGATCACTTCCTGGGCCAGGTGGTTGGGCCGGGTGGTGTCGGTGTACATGCCGGGGCGGCGCTTCACCGGGTCCAGGCCCGAGAGCACTTCGATGTCGGCGGCGTTGTAGCGGGTGTTCATTCGGGGCGGGACTCGGGAAGCGCCGGGTGCGGGCGTCAGGCGGGCAGGATGGGCGTCGGGGCGGGGGGTGGTCAAGCCACAGTGGCCCTGTCTGCGGCGCAAGCCATTGATCGCAAAAAGTTTCTGGCCGCGGGCTGGTCCAGCCGGTAGAATATGGTTTTCCAGCGCCCCCAACTCCCATGACTCGTCTTATCTTCGTTACCGGTGGCGTGGTGTCCTCGCTAGGCAAGGGCATCGCCGCGGCCTCGCTGGCCGCCATCCTGGAGTCCCGCGGCCTGCGGGTGACCATGATGAAGCTCGATCCCTACATCAACGTCGATCCGGGCACCATGAGCCCGTTCCAGCACGGCGAGGTGTACGTCACCGACGACGGCGCCGAGACCGACCTGGACCTGGGCCACTACGAGCGCTTCCTGCGCGTGCGCCTGGGCCGCAAGAACTCGGTCACCACTGGCCGCATCTACGAGAACGTGATCCGCAAGGAGCGCCGCGGCGACTACCTGGGCGGCACCGTGCAGGTGATCCCGCACATCACCGACGAGATCAAGCGCGCCATCTTCGAAGCCACCGACGGCTTCGACGTCGGTATCGTCGAGATCGGCGGTACGGTGGGCGACATCGAGTCGCTGCCGTTCCTTGAGGCCATCCGCCAGATCCGCAGCGAGCGGGGTCCGGACCATTCGCTGTTCATGCACCTCACCCTGGTGCCCTACATCGCCGCGGCCGGCGAGCTCAAGACCAAGCCCACCCAGCACTCGGTGAAGGAGCTGCGCTCCATCGGCGTGCAGCCCGACATCCTGGTGTGCCGCAGCGAGCGCCCGCTGCCCGATTCGGACCGTCGCAAGATCGCGCTGTTCACCAACGTGCCCGAGAAGGCCGTCATCAGCTGCCTGGACGTGGACAACATCTACAAGCTGCCGCTGTGGCTGCACAGCCAGCATCTCGACGAGATCGCCGTGGAGCGCCTGCGCCTGGAGGCCGTCGCCAAGCCGGCGGACCTGTCGGAGTGGCAGGCCGTGGTGGATGCGTTCGAACACCCGGTGGATGAAGTGACCGTGGCGGTGGTGGGCAAGTACATCGACCATCAGGATGCCTACAAGTCGCTGTCCGAAGCCCTGAAGCACGGCGGTCTGCGCCAGCGCACCCGTGTGAACCTCAAGTGGCTCGAATCCGAGCAGGTGGAGAAGGACGGCGTCGGCATCCTGGCCGGCGTCGACGCCATCCTGGTGCCCGGCGGCTTCGGCGACCGCGGCTTCGAGGGCAAGGTGATGACCGCGCGCTATGCCCGTGAGAACGGCGTTCCCTACTTCGGCATCTGCTACGGCATGCAGGCGGCGGTGGTGGATTTCGCGCGCCACGTGGCTGGCCTGGCTGGGGCCAACAGCACCGAGAACGACCGCCAGTGCCTGCATCCCGTGATTGGCCTGATCACCGAATGGCGCACCGCCAGCGGCGAAGTGGAGCGGCGCGATGAAAGCTCCGACCTGGGCGGCACGATGCGCCTGGGCCTGCAGGACCAGCGTCTAAAGCCCGGCACCCGTGCCCGCGAGCTTTACGGCAAGGACATCGTCGGCGAGCGCCACCGCCACCGCTACGAATTCAACAACCGCTATCGCACCCAGCTTGAGGACGCCGGCATGGTCATCAGCGCCAAGTCCATGGACGACCTGCTGGTGGAGATGGTTGAACTGCCCACGCACCCGTGGTTCATCGCCTGCCAGGCGCACCCGGAGTTCCTGTCCACCCCGCGCGACGGCCACCCGCTGTTCATCGGCTTCATCCGCGCCGCCCGCGACCGCAAAGCGCTTGTGGGAGGGACTTCAGTCCCGATGCTCTTGGCCAAAGGCATCGGG
>JANNQY010000074.1:0-1675 GCA_031400995.1 Lysobacteraceae bacterium | reverse complement strand
ACCCGCGCGCGGCCGGGCAACTCGCGCCGGCAGAGGAACTCCGCCGTGGCGGCATCGCCAAAATGCTGCCGGCGAACATAGCCGTCCCCAGCCAGCAGTTCAGCCGCACGCAGCGCCGCCTCGCGCGTTTCGAACAGCAGGTCCACGTCCACGCAGTGGCGCAGGTGCGGCGCGGGGTAGAGCCAGTAGGCGAGGGCCGAGCCTTTGAGCAGCAGTACGGGCAGGTTGGCCGCGGCGAGCAGCGCCAGTACTCGGCGGGCTTCGGCTTGGCGGACCATGAACCGGGCGATGTCCGTGTGCGCCGCGTCCGTGATGGCCAGGCGCACCGGCTCCGGCACTCCCGCTAATCCTTCGCGCATGCGTCGCTCCAGCAGCGCCACCACGCTTTCACTGCCCGCGACGCCGAGCCACTCGTCCGCCGACAGCCCTAGCCCCTCTGGCCCATGGCTGGCCCGCCCTGACAGGGCTTGGGCCAGCAGGCTGCGCGGGGCGGGGTGAGGGCTTTGGGTGAACATGGGTCTAATGATAGACCGCACGCGTTGGGGCACGGCCTCGGAAACCGGCGCGCACCGGAATACAATGGAGGGGGAAACATCCCCCATTCACACGTTGGTTCTCACCATGACGCAAGCACTGGACGCCAAGATTCCCAAGCCGTGCGCGGGCCTTCCCTACGTGACGCCACGATTAGTGTTCATCGGATCCGTGAGGATGCTCACCACCTCCGGTTCGGACAATGGCAAAGAAAACGACGGTGTAAGGAAAACGAAGCCCTAGAAACTGCAACCGGCCGCCCTCCCACATCGGGACTGAAGTCCCTCCCACAGGGCGCCGTTGTGGGTGCGGCTCAGGGGCAACCGGCGTAGGGTGTTGTTGATGATGGAACACCGGCCACAGCAGAAACCGCATGAATCCCACAACGCACTCGACCAAAATGCCTCTGGTGGCGACACGCAAGCGTGCCTACCAAACGCCACGCCTCGCCATTCTGGGCGCTATCTTGGCCTTGACCGCCAGCGGCTCGGGAGCAATGACCGAGAACATGTTTAATATGCGCACTAACCGCATGCCGTGACGCATCCGGCGGCCTGCTTTGTGTCCAATCTGTTCCGATAGTCGAGCCAAGCCATCAGCGGGATTACCGGGATAGTTCAATTCGATGGCGCCCCGGTGGATTCGCGGCGTCTGGAACCTATGCTGGCCAGCCTTCAGCGCCGCGGCCCCGACCACCAGGCCGTGCACTGCGAAGCCAACGCCGGCTTCGCCCACGCCCTGCTCGCCACCACCCCGGAAGCCACCGCCGAACGCCAGCCCTGGCGGCATCCGGATAGCGGCTTCGTGGTGGTCAGCGACAGCCGCCTGGACAACCGCCCGGAACTTTTGCAGCAACTGGGCATTACCCGCCCCGCCGATGTGGTCGGCGACGGTGAACTCCTGCACGCTGCCTGGCAGCGCTGGGGCCGCGATTGCGCCGACCGCCTGCGCGGCGATTTCGCCTTCGCCATCTGGAACCCCGCGCAGCAAACCCTGTACTGCGCCCGCGACCCGATGGGTGTGCGCCCGTTTCTGTACCACTTCAACCCCGGGCGTCGCTTTGTCTTTGGCTCCAGCGCTGAAGCGGTGCTGGCCCAGGGCGAGGTGCCAACCGACATCGACGAAGGCCGCATCGCCGACA
>JANNQY010000073.1:0-10421 GCA_031400995.1 Lysobacteraceae bacterium | reverse complement strand
TGGCGCAGGCGCTGGCGGAAATGACCCGCGCGCTCGGGCCACTGTCCGACGCGTCCCCCGGCTTCGCCGCCTGCTCGGACCGCGCCGCCGACCTCGCCCACCGCCTAAACAGCTGGCGCAACCCCGAAAAACAGGGGTCAGAGTACGATTTAGAGACAGAGCACCCCGACCCGGATGCGGCGCCGGAGCCCGCGCAAGAAAGGTACTCTGACCCCGGTTTTTCGGTGCGGTGGTATGAGCTTACGCAGCGGGGGTTCATGCTGCAGCGCACACCGCTGGATGTTTCCGGGCCGCTGCGGCGCTATCGGGAGCAGAGCCGGGCGGCGTGGATTTTCACTTCGGCCACGCTGGCGGTGGCGGGGGACTTCGAGCACATTGGCCGGCGCTTGGGGCTGGACGATCCGCAGCAGCTGCTGCAGCCCAGCCCGTTTGACTGGCCCGAGCAGGCGCTGTGCTACCTGCCGCGCGGGCTGCCCGAGCCCAACAGCCGCGATTACGTTGGCGCCATGCTCGATGCGGTGTGGCCGGTGCTGGAAGCTTCGCGCGGGCGCGCGTTCCTGCTGTTCACCTCGCATCGCGCGCTGCGCGAGGCGGCCGAGCAGCTGCGCGACTGTCCGTGGCCGCTGTTCGTGCAGGGCAGTGCGCCGCGCAACACGCTGCTGGAGCAATTCCGCGCCTCGGGCAACGGCGTGCTGCTGGGTGCGGCCAGTTTCTGGGAAGGCGTGGACGTGGCCGGCGAAGCGCTCAGCGTGGTGGTGATCGACCGTCTGCCGTTCGCCGCACCCGACGATCCGGTGCTGGAGGCGCGCCTGGACGCCGTGCGCCGCGCCGGTGGCAATCCGTTTCGCGATGAACAGCTGCCGCAGGCCGTGATTGCGCTCAAGCAGGGCGTCGGCCGGCTGATCCGCAGCCACCTGGACCGCGGCGTGCTGGTGTTGTGCGATCCGCGCCTGGTGGGAAAATCCTACGGCCGACTGTTCCTGGACAGCCTGCCGCCGTTTCCGCGGACGCGCCAGATTGAAGATGTGCAGGATTTTTTCGCCGCACAGTCCGCCGAGCCCGTCGCACTGCGCGAGGAGTCCTTGCCGTGAGCACGATCCCTGCGTCCGCTCGCCGCTGCAGCACCGGGGCCAACGCATGAAACTGCTGGCGATTGAAACCAGCACCGAAGCCTGCTCGGTTGCCGTTTACGTGGATGGCGCGATAGCCGAGCGCCACGAGCTGGCGCCGCGCCGCCACACCCAGCTGGTGCTGCCCTGGGCCGATGAGCTGCTGGCCGAAGCCGGGCTCAAGAAATCCCAACTCGATGCGATCGCGGTCGGCCGCGGCCCGGGCGCATTCACGGGCGTGCGCCTGGCCATTGCCTTGGCGCAGGGCCTGGCCCTGGCGCTGGACCGGCCGCTGCTGCCGGTGTCCACACTGGCGGTGCTGGCCATGCAGGGCACGCAGCCCCGGACGCTGGCGGCGATCGACGCGCGCATGGGCGAGGTTTATCTGGGCGCCTTCGCACGCGACGCCGACGGGCTGGTGACCGCCGACGGTGAAGAGTGCCTGCTGGCGCCCGGCGAAGCGCCGCCGCTGCTGCAGGCGGCGTTCGGCGTGGGTACCGGCTTTGGCGCCCAGGACGGCGCGCTGGCGCCGGCGCTTGGCGCGCTACTGGTGGGTTTCGATGCCCTCGCGTTGCCGCACGCCGCCGACCTGGCCCGCTTGGCTTCGCGCGCCTTCCAGCGCGGCGAAGCGCAGCCGCCCGATCACGTCGCGCCCGCCTACCTGCGCGACAAGGTGGCGCTCACCTTGGCCGAGCAGGGCAAAGCCTAGCCCCGCCGCCGTCCCGCCTGCATCGCCACCAGCCGCGAGATCACCAGCGCGAGGTACAGCACGCCCACCATCTGCTGGATCATCACCAGCGATCGGGCGTGGTCGCTCACCGGCGTGATTTCGCCAAAGCCCACGCTGGTGAGGCAAGTGAAGCTGAAATACAGCAAGTCCCACCAGCGGGTGACGCCGCCGGGATTGTTCACCGGGTTGATGTAGAACGCGCCGGGCGCCAGCAGCTCGATGATGGCGTACAGATAGGCGAACACGAACGCCATCAGCACGTACAGGCCCGCGGCGGCGAACAGTTCGTCCAGGGTCATCACTTCGTCGCGCAGCATATAGCGCAGCAGGCAGACCACCACGAACGCATGGAACACCGCCTGGGTGGCCAGGTTGGCCACTTGCCAGCCCAGCCCCGGCAGGAAGGCGGCGGTGATGTGCAGCACCACCGCCGGTACCACCAGCACGTAGCCCACGCGGGCCTCGGGGACGCTCACGCGCGCCGCACGCAGCGCCAAGCCGAGGATCACCAGGTCGAACGCAGCGATCGCCGCACGCCCGGTCTGGTTGGGTTCGATCAACGGGTAAATCACCACCAGCGCCACCAGCGACAGCAGCAGCCAGGCGTTGGGAAGGCGGGCGATGCGATGCAGCACGTAGGTTTTCATCGGGCGGCTCAGCGCAGCAGCACCAGGGTGGCCAGGCCCAGGAAGGAGAAGAAGCCCATCACGTCGGTCACCGTGGTGAGGATGACGCCGCCGGCCAGGGCGGGATCCAAACGCATGCGCTTGAGCGTGAGCGGCACCAGCACGCCGGCGATGGCGGCCGACATCAGGTTGATCACCATCGCCGCAAAGATGACCAGCGCCAGCTGCCAATCGCCGAACCAGGCCCATGTGGCCAAGGCGACGACGCTGCCGATTAGCATGCCGTTGAGCATGGACACGCGCATTTCCTTCCAGAGCAGCGCGTTCGCGTTCGAGGCGCCCACCTGGCCCAGCGCCAGGCCGCGCACCATCAGCGCCAGTACCTGGGTGCCGGCATTGCCGCCCATGCCGGCCACGATGGGCATCAAAACCGCCAGCGCCACCAGCCTATCGATGGTGCCTTGGAACTGGCCCACCACGCTGGAGGCCAGGAAGGCCGTGCACAGGTTGATGCCCAGCCACACCACGCGGCGCCGGAATGCGCGCGGCACCGGGCTGAACAGGTCCTCATCCTCGTCTACGCCGGCGGCGCTGAGCGCCTGGTGCTCGGCTTGGGCACGGATGATGTCGAGCACGTCGTCCACGGTGATGCGGCCAAGCAGGATGTTGCTGTCGTCCACCACCGGCGCCGACACCCAGTCGTGGTCGGAGAACTGGGTCGCCACTTCGGTATCGGGCGTGTCGGCCGGAATAGCGGGCTGCTCGTCGTCGATCAGCTCGTTGATAGGCGTGGAGGCGTCGTGGATGAGCAGCGAGGCCAGCGCCACGCGGCCCAGGTACTGGTGCCGGCGGCTGACTACGAACAGATGGTCGGTGTGCTCGGGGATCTCGCCGCGCAGGCGCAGGTAGCGCAGCACCACGTCCACGGTGACGTCCGTGCGCACCGTGATCACGTCCGGGTTCATCAGGCGGCCGGCGGTGTCCTCGCCGTAGCTCAGCACTTGCTCCAGGCGCTCGCGGTTCTCGCGGTCCATGGACTTCAGGACCTCCTCGATCACCGTGTCGGGGAGGTCCTCGGCCAGCTCGGCCAGATCGTCGATATCCAGGTCTTCCACTGCCGCGACGATTTCGTCGGGGTCCATTTCCGCCAGCAGGCTCTCGCGCACGTCGTCGCCCACGTGCACCAGCACTTCGCCGTCATCCTCCGGGTCCACCAGGCCCCAGACGATGCCGCGCTTGGTCGCGGGCAGGGACTCGAGCAGGTTGCCGATTTCGGCCGGGGACAGCGTGTTCACCAGCCGGCGCACCGGACCCAGGCGGCCGGTGTCGAGCGCGTCCGACAGCAGGCGCAGCTGGCGCGCAGTCTTGTCGTGGCGGATGGTCTCGGCCATCGGGCGGCTCCCTGTGAGGCCCGCGCATTATGCGGGCGCGGGCTCGGGCCGCCTACCCTTGGTGGCGTGGCACCAGCGCCGGCCAGCTCAGTGCTGGCGCACCACCGAGTAGTGCGCCAAGCCGCGCAGGGCCTGCAGCCAGTCGCTCTCGGGCAGGCCCGCGAGTGCATCCGCGGCTCGCGTGGCGTAGTGCTGGGCGCGCTGGCGGCTGTAGTCGATGCCGCCAGTCTTGCTGATAGCGGCCAGCACTTCGGGCATGGCGGTGGCGTCCCCGGCCTCGATGATTTCACGCAGCCGCGCCCGCACCGCAGCGTCGCTGTGCGCCATGGCGTGGATCAGCGGCAGGGTGGCCTTGCCTTCGGCCAGGTCGTCGCCCAGGTTCTTGCCCAGCGCGTCGGCGTCGGCGGTGTAATCCAGCACGTCGTCTGCGATCTGGAAGGCCAGGCCCAGGTTCATGCCGTAGTCGTGCATCTGCTGCTGCACCTGGGCGCTGGCTCCGGCCAGCAGCGCACCCAGGCGCGTGGCGGCGGCGAACAGCACGGCGGTCTTGCGCTCGATCACCCGCAGATAGGCCGCTTCGTCGGTATCGGGGTTGTGCACGTGCAGCAGCTGCAGCACTTCGCCTTCGGCGATCTGGTTGGTGGTGTCGGCCAGCACCCGCATCACCGGCATGGAGTCCAGCTCCACCATCAGCTGGAAGCTGCGCGAATAGAGAAAGTCGCCGACCAGCACGCTGGGCGCGTTACCCCACAGGGCGTTCGCGGTCTTGCGGCCGCGGCGCAGGTCCGACTCGTCCACCACGTCGTCGTGCAGCAGGGTGGAGGTGTGGATGAACTCGACGATGGCGGCCAACTGGTGCGGCTGTGGGCCTTCATGACCCAGCGCGCGCGCGGCAAGCACCGCCAGCATAGGCCGCAGGCGCTTGCCGCCGGCGGCGATGATGTGTTCGGAAATCTGGTTGATCAGGGCCACGTCGGAGGCCAGCCGCGCGCGAATCAGCTGGTTCACCGCCGCCATGTCGGGGGCGGCGAGGCGCTGGATGTCGGCGATGCCCGGGAGGGCTAGCAGGGAGATCGGCGCGGAGTGCATGCCGCCATTATAGGCGGCAGGTGTCTAGTTGGCGTCAGCGGCGGCTGGCGAACCGGGTTACCAGGCCCCTGACCAACAGGTACGGAACCAAGGCCAGCACGATGGCCACGATGAGCATTTCAAACGGGAACACCGTCCCCTGCACGAAGAACTGGTAGCCCAGGTCCAGGACCAGCGCCAGCGCGAACACCATGCTCACGTCCTTCCAGCCGTTCTTGAGCCTAGCCGCGCGGTTCACCGGATCGTTGAGCAGAGACCAGAAGTACGGGGGATTGCCGGCGCGAGCATCCCGCAAGCCGGCCAAGACCGCGAAAATAGTCGCCATGGTTGGCTGCAGGTAAACCCGCAGATGCATCGGCCCACTGACCCGTTCCACCAGGTTCTCGGCGATTCGCATCAAAACGTCTTCCATCGCAGCACCTCCAATCAGGCTTAGAGAACTCGCCAGGCGATGCTGGCAAACAGCACCAAGCCGAACGCAGAAATGATCAAGGCAATGGTGAACGATGGCCTGCGGGTCCGGACCGGACCATACATGCGCATCTCGCCCAGGCCGTGCCAGTACTCGATGGTGCCCATGACGATGCAGGCCGTGCCCAGTCCGACCAGGAACAGCCCGATGTTGCGCGGGTTGCCGTGCGGCATGTCCTCGATACCGGTACCGCGGAATCCATCAAGCACTTTGTAAATGGTGAACCCGAAGCTGATCATCGACAGGCCGGTGCGGATCCACGCCATCAGCGACCGGTCCGCGGCCATCAGGGTGCGCTTCTCGGCCAGAGTGGTCCGGATCTGGGCCAGTTCGTCCGAGGTCTTGGCGGGCTCGGTCATGGCGTTTCCTCGGCCTTCACGGCCGCCGTCTCAAGGTCGCGCTCCAGGAAATAGTTCAGGAACGTGCGGATGACCGCGATGGCGGCCAGCTGCCCGATTTCAGTCCAGCTGGGCGCGATGGTCGAGCGGACGATGTCCGCCGCCAGCATGAACTCCAGCGCCAGCAGCAGCCAGCGCGCCAGGCTGAGCCATGCCGCGCGGCGCGAGCCATGACTGGTGCGGCCGGTGAACAGGGGCCAAAGCGTGCGAATCGTAGCTTCCGCGCCGCCAATGGCCACAAGCAGCACGGAGATGGTCTCCAGTGCCAGTGCGACGACTTCTGCGATGTGCTTGAGAAATTCTTCCACGCCTCGACCTCCTCCCAGGGTTGGGGCCCGCGAACACTGCGCGGAGTTTGTTGCGCCTTGCGGCGCGGCTTCCATTGGACTTTGGGCGTAGGGCCAAGCCCGGCCCCGGCCATCCCATCGTCCCTGATCATGCCAGCGCCGGGCGCCGAGCGCTTGCTTTCCCGGCCGCGACAGGGCATCACTGGCACCCCCGGGCGCCTGGCCCGGGACAAGGCCGTCGGAGTAGGGGCTTGGGCGCTAGGGATGCCACTGTTTTCGTCATTGATGACGATGCCGATGTCCGCGAGGGCCTGGGTCGCCTGCTGGTGTCCGACGGCTGGCGGGTCGTGTCGTTTGGATCCGCAGCGGACTTCCTGGAGCAGATCCCCGACGCGGCCCTGGGCTGCCTCCTGCTCGACGTCAACATGCCGGGGATGACCGGGCCGGAGCTGCACGAGCAGCTGATCGAGCGCGGCATCGTCCTGCCCGTCATCTACCTGACCGGCCAGTGCACGGTCTCCATGGGTGTTCGTGCCATGAAGCGCGGCGCCGTGGATTTCCTTGAAAAGCCGGTGGATGCCGAGGCCCTGCTGCCGGCGCTGGAACAGGCGATCGCCCGACACCGCCAGGCCCGCGCCAGCAAGGACCGGCAGGGTGACCTGGGCGGCCGGCTGGCCCGTTTGTCGGCGCGCGAGCGCCAGGTGCTGGAGCAGGTGATCAGCGGCCGCCTCAACAAGCAGATTGCCAGCGAGCTTGGCATTGCCGAGAAGACCGTGAAGGTGCATCGGGGCCGGGTGATGGCCAAGATGCAGGTGCGGTCGCTGGCGGCGCTGGTGCATCTTTGCGACGAGATGGGGCTGGCGGCCAACGGCCCAACGGCGTAGCCGCCGGGCCCATGGGATGAAAGTCCCATTCCGCTAGCGCGGCTTCACCACTACTGTAACCGGAAGGCGACGGGCCCGACTGGGGCCGGCTACCTGTCCGGCGCTGCGTTCCTGCGGCTTGGACAAAGCGGCTCGTATGCCGCGCAACTGTCTGGGAGCCGACGCGTGTCCAAGCAAGCCAAGCCGGTAGTTGTCTACATCCTCGACGACGACGCCGCCGTCAGGGGCGGCATCGCCAGGCTGCTGCGATCGGCCGGGCTGGACTCGCGGCCCTACGAATCGGCCGACCTGTTCCTGGAAGAAGTCGTGGACGCCGAGGGGGCCTGCCTGCTGCTCGACATCACCATGCCGGGCATGACCGGCCCGCAAGTTCAGGAGCAGTTGAACCGCCGCGGTATTGCTCTGCCCGTCATCACCGTTTCGGCCCGTGATGACGACGATACCCGCGCCTGCGCCCGCAGCCTGGGCGCCCGGATGTTCCTGCGTAAGCCGGTGGACGACCAAGCCTTGCTGGACGCCATTGGCTGGGTTATCGACGCTCCAGCGAAGCACTGACGCCGGTTTCGAGGCAGCCCGGCAGGCGCAGGCTACCCACGGGTTAGACTCGCGAGGGCCGCTCCCGGCTGCCGGAAGTTCCCGCCCCTGATGAACTGGCTCGAGTTCCTGCTGTCGTTGACCATCGGCGCCAGCCTGATATTGGCGTTCATCCACTCGCTGATCTGGGCCAGCGAGCCCCGTCAGTGGGCCCACCCCATGTTCGTCGCGACCACGCTGCTGATCGTGATCGTAGCGGTTCTCGAACTTGCGCTGGCCCGCGCCGAGCAGCCGCATGCCTACGCGGCCATCTTGCGCTGGGTCCAAGTGCCGGTGGCGATGATTTTCGTCACGTTCGCGCTGTTCCTGCGGTTCCGATTCCAAATCGAGCGCTTGTGGCTGGCGGTGCTGGCCTGTCTGCTGCGGGTGGCCGCGCTGGTCCCGAACTTCAGCGTTGGCGAGAACCTCAACTACGTCTCCATCGCATCGTTGGATCGGCTGCCGCTAGTGGGTGGCGGCACTGCCCTGGTACCGAATGGCGAGCCCAATGTTTGGATGATCCTGGGCCAGCTCGCCAATATTTTCCTGGTGCTGTTCCTGCTTGACGTTGCAAGGTCAGGGTACTTGCAGCGGATGCAGCCGCTCGGCCTGCGGCAGTTTCGCATCGCCGGTGCCATGGCTGTCTTCGCCGTCGCCACCAGCGCGGTGTACGTGCTGGTTGTCCTAGGCGAACTTGCGATTCCGCTGGTCATCAGCCCCGGTTTTTTGCTGGTGCTGCTGGCGATGAGCTACGAGTTGGGCGCTGAACACCTCAGCGCGGTGCGCCTGGGGAAGGCGCTGGAAACCACCGAGACCGACCTGCGGCAGGTGGAGCGGCGCATGCAGGATGCGGTGAATGCTGCGAGCCTGGGCCTATGGAACTGGGACCGCGGTACTGGTTTTTCTTGGATGTCGGCCGTTGGCCGGCAGCTGTTGGGTTTGGACTCCCACCAAGACATTGGGCTGCGCGTAATTCTGAAAAGAATCGAACCCAGCGACCGGCGAGCGGTGCTGGCGGCACTCCGGGCAGCAAGGGCAGGCAGCGACAGTTTCCAGTGCGAATTCTGCATTGGCCGGGCGCAGGGAAGCCGGCGCTGGATCGCCGTGCGCGGGCAAGCAGATTTCGACCCGTCGGCCCGGGTCCTGCAGATGCGCGGGGTACTGGTGGACGTCTCGGAGCGAAAATTCGCCGAAGAGCGCTTCCGCATTCTGGTGGAGGCCGCGCCTACGGCGATGCTGGTGCTGGACGCCAGCGGGCGGATTGTCTTGGCCAACCGCCAAGCCGAGCTCATTTTTGGCTACGACAGCGCCGAGCTGATCGGCATGCCGCTGGAGGTCCTGGTGCCGCGCCCCGGGGCCGAGGCGGCTGCAGCCGTGCCCTCGTCATTCGCGGCGACGCCGCCAGCCCTGATACCGGGCATGGGCCACGAACTGCCGGCCATCCGCAAGGGCGGCGCGGTGCTTGCCGTCGCGATGACCTTGAGCCAGGTCGAGTTGAGCCAGGGTGCGTCAGTGCTGGTATCCATCACCGACATCACCGCACGCAAGGCGATGGAGCGCGAGTCGAGCCTGCAGCGCGAGGAACTGGCGCACCTGTCGCGGGTGGCGCTGCTGTCGGAGCTGTCGGGTTCGCTGGCGCACGAACTCAACCAGCCGCTCACCGCGATCCTGAGCAATGCCCAGGCCGCCGTGCGGTACTTGGCCCACGAGCCGCCCAACCTGGCCGAGGTCAGCCTGAGCCTGGCCAACATCGTTGAAAGCGACAAGCGCGCGGGCGAGGTGATCCGGCGCCTGCGCGCGATGCTGCGCAAGGAGCGGCTGGAGTTCGCCAGCCTGGACGTGAATGACGTCATAACCGACGTGCTGCGCATCGTCGGCAGCGACCTGCTCAGCAAGAACGTCGGCATTGCCCTGGAGCTGGCGCCTGACCTGCCGAGGATCAACGGCGACCGGGTGCAGCTGCAGCAGGTGGTGCTGAACCTGCTGGTGAACGGCAGTGATGCCATGACGCCGCTGGCGACCGGACGATTGCTGAGGGTGCGAACGCAGGCCGATAGCCAGGGCGGGCTGGAGCTGTCGGTGCGTGACGTAGGCAGCGGCATCGCGCCCGAAGACCTGGAGCGGATCTTCTCCCCGTTCGTCACCACCAAAAGCGACGGCATGGGGCTGGGGCTGGCGGTGTGCACCACCATCATCGAGTCGCATCGTGGCCGGCTATGGGCGAGCAACAACGATGGGCCGGGCGCCACCCTTCACGTCAGCCTTCCCGCGCCGGCCCGGGCGCCGGGCCCTTAGCCGCCCCAGAGGCCCAAGAGGCCGGGTCCGGAACGGCCGCCCCCAAGCTTGGCCATGGCCTGCGTGGGCGTCTTGGCCTACCCCTGGCCGGGACGTTTTCCGACTGCCGCGGGGCATCGGCCGGAGGCAGGGTGGGATGGCTATAATCCCCATCCGGCCCCCGTTCGCCACCCACTTCAAGGAAACCCCATGGCCCGCGGCATCAACAAAGTCATCCTGGTCGGCAATCTCGGCAACGACCCCGAGGTCCGCTACGCGCAGTCCGGCGGCGCCATCACCACCATTTCGGTGGCCACGTCCGAGAGCTGGAAGGACAAGAACGGCGAGCAGCAGGAGCGCACCGAGTGGCACCGGGTGAAGGCCTTTGGCCGCCTGGCCGAGATCATGGGCGAGTACCTCAAGAAGGGCCGCCAGGTCTACATCGAGGGTTCGCTGCGCACCGAGAAGTACACCGACAAGAATGGCGTGGAGAAATACGCCACCGACATCATCGCCGACGAGATGCAGATGCTGGGCGGCGTGGGTGAAGGTGGCGGCGGTGGTGGCGGACAGCGCAGTGAACGCGCC
>JANNQY010000072.1:0-1768 GCA_031400995.1 Lysobacteraceae bacterium | reverse complement strand
GTGATGCTGCTTTTCATCATCGGCCTGGAGCTCAGCCCGCCGCGGCTTTGGGTGATGCGGCGCAAAGTGTTTGGCACCGGCGGGCTGCAGGTGCTGGTGACGGCGGTGGCGATCGGCCTTGCGGCCACCCTCCTTTTCAGCAGCTGGAAGGCGCCTCTGGTGGTGGGCCTGGGCCTCGCGCTGTCGTCCACAGCGGTGGGCCTGCAGCTGCTGGCCGAGCGCAAGGAGCTGACCGCCGAACACGGCCGCGTGGCTTTCGCCATCCTGCTGTTCCAGGACCTGGTGGCCATCCCGCTGCTGGCGGCCATCCCGCTGCTGGGCGTGGCCAAGGCCGCCGACCCGGGCGAACCGCCGCTGCAGGCCGTCGCAATTGCACTGGGCGCCATCGTGGCGCTGGTGGTGGTTGGCCGGTTCGCGCTTCGCTACCTGCTGCGCGCGGTGGCGCGGGTGAACATGGTGGAAGTCTTCACCGCCACCGCCCTGCTGGTGGTGGTGGGCAGCGCCTGGCTGATGCAGTCGGCCGGTCTTTCGATGGGCCTGGGCGCGTTCCTCGCCGGCGTGCTACTGGCAGATTCGGAGTACCGGCACGAACTGGAATCGCACATCGAGCCGTTCAAGGGGCTGTTCCTGGGCCTGTTCTTCATCGCGGTGGGCATGGCGATTGATTTGAACGTGATCACCCGAGAGCCGGCGCTGATCGCCGGCGCGGTGGTGACCCTGCTGGTGTTGAAAGCGGGCGTGCTGGTGGCGGTGGGCCGGTTTGCCGGTGGCCTGGACCTGCGCAGCGCGTTGATGCTGGGCACGGTGCTGGCGATGGGCGGCGAGTTCGGCTTCGTGGTGTTCGCCGAGGCGCAGAAGGCCGGGCTGATCGACGGCGAGATGCGCAACCGGCTATTCGTGGTGATCGGCCTGTCCATGGCAGCCACGCCGCTGATCCTGCTGGCGGTATCGCGCTGGCTCACTCAGCATCCGGCGGCAGGGCCGCAGCGCGCGCCCGACGCCATCGACCATGAGCATCCGCGGGTGATCATCGCCGGCTTCGGGCGCATGGGCCAGGTGGTGGGGCGCATGCTGCGCGCGCAGAAGATTCCGTTCACCGCGCTCGAGAACAGCGCCGACCAGGTCGATTTCCTGCGCCGCTTCGGCAATCAGGTCTATTTCGGCGACCCGGCGCGGCCCGAACTGCTGCGCGCGGCGCACGCCGACCGCGCCGAGGTTTTCGTGCTCACCACCGACGACCCGGAGACCAACATCCGCACCGCGCGCATCGTCAAGCGGCTGTTCCCGCACCTGAAGATCTTCGCGCGGGCGCGCAACCGCCAGCATGCGTTCAAGCTGATGGACATGGACGTGGCCGTCACCCGCGAAACCTTCCACTCCAGCCTGGTGCTCGGCCAGCAGGTGATGCAGGCGCTAGGCGTGCCGGCGGAGGAAGCGGCGCGCAACACCGAGCGCTTCCACAGGCACGACGAGGCGCTGCTGCGCGAGCAGCATCTGGTCTACGACGACGAAGCCGCACTGGTGGCCTCAGCCAAGGATTCCCAACTCGAGCTCGAACGCCTGTTCGAAGCAGACGTCGTGCCCTCTGACGATGACGGTGACGCCGGGCGGTGAACTCGCGCCGGGGTCAGGAATTCGGATCGCGCAGGAAGCGCGCCAGCGAGGGCGCGGCGCGCGAGGGTTCGAACTCCGAGGCGACGTCCACGAAACCGCGCAGTACCGCGATGTCATGCGGCGTGCGGCCCAGGGTGTCGCGGGCCTGGCGGTT
>JANNQY010000071.1:0-13584 GCA_031400995.1 Lysobacteraceae bacterium | reverse complement strand
GCGGCTATCCCGCGCCAGATCGTCGGTGCCGCCGGCGTACCGGCGTTTCCTGCCCTCGTGGACCAGCGAACCAGCGTCGCGCTCAGCGTGTTCGCCGACGCCGACGAGGCCGCGCGCGAGCACGATGGCGGCGTACGCCGCTTGGCAGCGCTGGCCTTGGTTGAAAAGCTCAAGCAGGCCCGCAAGCAGCTGCCGCTGGCGCCCAAGCTGGCGCTGCTCTACGCCGCCATCGAAGGCTTCGCCCAGGGCGGCAGTGCTGCGCCCGCGCACGAACAGCTGCGCGCCGACCTGGCCCAGGCCGCGCTGAATGCGGTCTTGGAAGGGGACTTCTCAGGCGTTCGTGACGCTGCCCGCTTCCAGCATCTGGTCGAGGACGCCAGCAAGCGTCTATTCACCGAGGCGATGTCGCGGCTGCAGCTGGCTGAAGCCATCCTGGGCCTCGTGGCGCAGATCAAGCCGCAGCTGGAGTCACCATTGCTGGGCTGGGCCAGCGGCAACCTGGATGACCTGAAGGCGCAGTTGGCCGGGCTGGTGCCGCCGGGTTTCCTGCGCGAAACCCCGGCGCAGTGGCTGGCCGACTACCCGCGTTTCCTGCGCGCGCTGGCGCTGCGCGCCGAGCGTGCCCTGCGCGATCCGGTGCGCGACCAGGCGCGGATGCTCGAACTCAAACCCTTCACCGATGCGATAGCGGCAGCGCGCACCGACGGACGTCTGCGCCGGCCGGGCTGGCAGGCGCTGCGCTGGGACCTTGAGGAATTGCGGGTGTCGCTGTTCGCCCAAGAGCTGGGCACGCGCCGCCAGGTGTCCACCAAGCGGCTGGCGCGCCAGCTGGAAGCGCTTACTTGATGCGACGGACCTTGGCGCGGGTGTTGTAGCCCGAGATGCTGAGTTCCCAGGAATTGAATATGCCCGGCTGGACGGTGACGGTGGGGTTTTCCACCTTCACCTTCAGCCGCGAGCTGCTGTCCACCACTTCCCACACCTGGCCGTTGTCCAGCGTGATGCGTTCGCCGCGCCCGTCCCAGCCCCGGAACTCGCCGGTGATGCTGGAAATGATGATGGCGTCGCTGGTTTGCGCAGGGAAACCGACGGTGTCGGCCCCGGCCGCTGCGGCGGCACCGCCGCCCACGCGCGTGGCCAGCCAGCCGTTGAGGGCGTTGAGCTCCTCGGGGCTGAGCTTGTCCAGCCCGGCGGCCTTGAACTCGGCCTCGGACATGCGCTCTTCCAGCGAGGAGAACTGCTGCGCCAGGACCGTGCCGCTGGCCAGGGTGAGCACGAACAGGGAGGTAATCAGCAATCGACGCATGGCGGGCATTCCGGACTGGTTAAACTGGCCAGTATTCGCGGAGCAGTTTACATGCCCCGGGAATCAAGGCGCCACATGACCCCTGAACCTTCACCCCTGCCGCGTTTGAGCCAATGGCTGCCCGACAGCAACCCGCTGCTGGCGGCGCTGCAGGCGGCCGCGGCCGGCCTGGCGCCCGAACCGGCGGAGCAGCAGGCGCTGCGCGTGCTGGCGGCGCTGCAGCCGCTGCGGGCCGACCCCGAAGTGCTGGCCGCCGCCGCCCTGCATCTTTGGCCGGCGCTGCGCGCGGCGGTGCCGGCGGCGGCGCTGGCTGCCGCCCCGCGCCTGCCGCCGCTGCTCGATGGCCTGGCCGCCGCTGAACAGGTGCGCGCTTTGCACCACCAGCGCCAGGGCAAAGGCAGCGCGGAAGGACTGCGCCGACTACTGCTGGCCCTGGTGCGCGACCTGCGCGCCGTGCTGGTGCTGCTGGCCATCCAATTGGTGCAGCTGCGCGAAGCCGCGGCGCTGCCCGAAGACGAGCGCCGCGCCCTGGCCGAACTCACCGTCGACATCCACGCCCCGCTGGCCAATCGCCTGGGCATCTGGCAGCTGAAATGGGAGCTCGAAGACCTCGCATTCCGCTGGCTGCAGCCCGAAACCTACCAGCGGATCGCCCGCCTGCTGGACGAGAAGCGTGGCGATCGCGAACGTTTCATTGACGAGGCCAAGCGCCGTCTTCGCGACACGTTGGCGGAAGCGGGCATCCGCGCCGAGGTGGCTGGCCGCCCGAAGCACATCTACAGCATCTGGAAAAAAATGCAGCGCAAGGGCGTGCCCTTCAGCGAGCTGTACGACATCCGCGCGGTGCGCGTGCTGGTGGATGACATCCCGGACTGCTACGCCGCGCTGGGCCTGGTGCACCAGCTGTGGCCGTCCATCGCCTCGGAGTTCGACGACTACATCGCCCATCCCAAGGGCAACGACTACCGTTCGCTGCACACCGCCATCGTCGATCCGTCCGGCCGCACGCTGGAAGTCCAGATTCGCACCCATCTGATGCATGAACACGCCGAACTGGGCGTCGCAGCGCACTGGCGCTACAAGGAAGGCGGCGGCGCCGACGCCAGCTTCGAGCGCAAAGTGGCGTGGATGCGCCAGCTGCTGGAGGGCCGCGACGAGGGCGAGGACGCACTGCTGGCGGGGTTTTCCACCGAGCTGGTGGAAGACCGGGTGTATGCACTGACGCCGCGCGGCGAGGTGATTGATCTGCCGCGTGCGGCCACCGTGCTGGACTTCGCCTATGCCGTGCACACCGAGGTGGGCCACCGCTGCCGCGGCGCCAAGGTGAATGGGCGCATCGTGCCGCTGGACCACCAGCCGGCCACCGGCGACCGGGTGGAGATACTCACCGCCAAGACGGCCGAGCCGCGCCGCGACTGGCTGATGGCCAGCCATGGCTTCCTGGCCACCAGCCGCGCCCGTGACAAGGTGCGGGCCTGGTTCCACCGCATTGATCGCAGCCGCAACCTGCAGGCGGGCCGCGAGTTGCTGGAGAAAGAGCTGCGCCGCGTGGCCCTGAGCCAGGCCGACCTGGCGCCGGTGCTGGCCAAGTTCCGCTTCGAGGCCGTGGATGACCTGCACCTGGCGCTGGCGCTGGGCGACCTGGGTCCCAGCCAGGTCAGCCGCGCGCTGCACGACCACGCGCAGTTGCTCAAGGCGCCGCCCGAGGCCCCGTCGCTGGTGTCGCGCCGCCCGCAAGCGCCCAAATCCAAAGCACCGTTCACGGTGGAAGGCGTGGGCAACCTGCTCAGCCAGATCGCCCGCTGCTGCCAGCCGGTGCCCGGCGACAGCATCGTCGGCTACCTCACCCGTGGCCGCGGCGTCAGCATCCACCGCGCCAGCTGCGCCAGCGCGCAGCGGCTGCTGGCCGGCGAACCCGACCGGCGGCTGCCGGTGGAATGGGGCCGCTCGCAGGCATCCAGCTACGACGTGGATATCACCCTGCGCGCCTTCGACCGCAAGTGGCTGCTCAAGGACCTGACCAACGTGATCGCGCAGCTGTCGGTGAACATCCTGGGCGTGCAGTCGCGCGTGGACGAATCGCAGGGCATCGCCGAACTGCGGCTGTCGGTGCGGGTGGCCGATTTCGGCCAGCTCAGCGATCTGCTGGGCCGTCTCAACGCCGTGCCTGGCGTGCAAGAGGCGCGCCGGATTGGCTGAGTCTGCCGCGTTGGGGTTCAGCCGCCGCTGCTATCCTGCAGCCATGAAGAACGCGTCGGCATGAGCAGCAAACGTCCGGAACCCGGCCACTCGCCCGCCTTGGGCTCGCTGGAGCATTTGGACCTTGGGCGCCGCGGTGCGCCCGTGCCGCCGCCGCCGTCCGCACCGGTTCCGCCCCGGCGCTGGCACTGGGGCTGGCTGCTGCTGGCCGGGCCTATCGTCGCCATCCTGCTGGTTCTGGGCCTGTGGCGCGAACAGATTGGCCAGCGCCTGGTGCCCGATTCCGCCATCAACCTGCAGATCGAACAGGCACAGCTGGCGCTGGCGCGCGGCGAACTGACCCAGGCCGACGGCAGCGGCGCCCGCGAGCAATTCCAGGCGGTGCTGGCGCGCGATCCCGACCATTTGGCCGCGCGCGCAGGGCTTGCGCAGGTGCGCGATGCCGCGGTGGAACAGGCACGCATGGCCTTGGCAGCGGGCAACACCGCGCTGGCGCGCGAGCGGCTGGAGCTGGCGCGAACGATGGCTGCCCCTGCCGCCGAGCTGGCCGATCTCGAGCAAGACCTCGAGCGCAGGCAGAGTAGCGGCGCCGATGTCGCCGCCAAACTCGAACGAGCCCGCACCGCCCAAGCGCAGGGCCGCCTGGAGCAGGTGCCCGACGGCGCGCTGGCGCTGTACACCCAGGTGCTGGCCCAGCAGCCTGACAATGCGCTGGCGCTGGAAGGACGTCGCGACATCCTGTCGGGCCTGCTGCAGCGGTCCGGCGCGGCCTTGGCGCAGGGCGATATCGTCACGGCGCAGACGCTGGTGGCGCGGGTGATGGACAGCGACCCGAGTCACCTCGAACTACCCGCGCTGCAGGCCCGTCTGGGCGAAGCCCTGCTGCGCCAGCAGCAGTCGCGCGCCGCGGCGCTGCAGCAGGCTGGCCAACTCCTGCAGCAGGGGCGGCTGGAACCGGCCGCTGCCGCCTACCAAGCGCTGCTGCTGCAGGCGCCGGAGTCGCTGGAGGCGAACCAAGGTCTGGCCGATGCCGCCGCCGCCATGGCGGCGCGCTCAGCCAGGCTGGCAGCGGATTTTGATTTCGATGCGGCGCAGTCGGCGCTGGACTTGGCGCGCGCATGGCAGCCGAACTCCCCGGCCGTGGCGGCTGCCGAGCAGCGGCTGCAGTCCGCCCGCGCTGCCCGCGGCCAGCTGCCCGCAGCGAATGCTGATCCGGACCAGCTGCGCGCACTGCTGCAGCGGGCCACCGCCGCGATGCGCCGGGGCGAACTGGTGGAGCCGCCCGGTGACTCGGCCTGGGACACGCTGCGCCAGGCGCAGGCCATCGCGCCCGATGCCCCGGAGTTGGCGCTCGCCTACGCCGAGTACGACCGCCGGGCGCAGGCTTGCTTCGAGGATGAACTGGCCGGAAACCGACTCAGCGGCGCCCAGGCCTGCCTGGACGCGCGGGCATTGCGCGAACGCAGCGCCGATGCCCTGGCTGCCGACAAACGACGCTTGGCTGACCGCTGGCTGGCGTTCGCAGAAGAGCGGATGGGCGCCAACGAACTGGCGCTGGCGCGTCGGGCGCTGGATTCTGCGCAAAGGCTGGATCCGGCGCATCCGGGCCTGGCGGCGATGGCCGAGCGGCTGATGCGCGCGGGCGGCTAGCGCGGCCCCAGGCTGGCCAGCAGGGCGCGCAGCTGCAGGCGCACGGCTTCCCTGGAAAAAAACCGCCGCGTGTTTTCCATCCCGCCCTGCGCCAAGCGCTGCCACAGCGCCGGATCCTGATACAGCCTCACAACGGCCTGCGCGAAGTCGCTGGCATCGTCGGCCACCAGCACGTCTTGGCCATCCACCAGATGCATGCCTTCCACGGCACACACGGTGGCCACCATGGGTTGGCCGTGCGCCAAGCTCTGGTTCACCTTGCCTTTCACGCCGGCGCCATAGCGCAGCGGCGCCACGCCCACGCGCGCACCCTCGAGCAGCGGCAGCAGGTCGGGCACGTAACCGTGGAACTGCACGCCCGGCAGCGCGCCCAAGGCCACGATGTCGTCGGGCGCATCGGCGCCCACCAGGTGCAGCACCACGTCGGGCAGATGGGCGCGGACTTCGGGGAGGATCTCAGTGGCCAGCCAGCGCGCCGCGTCGACATTCGGTGGATGCCGGTAGCTGCCGACGAACAGCAAGCCGCTGCGCTGCTCCCAGGGCAGGCCCGCGCCATGCACCTCGTGGATGTTGGACACCACCTCCACTCGTGCCTGCGGCAGTTCGCTGGCCAGCAGTGCCTGCTCCATTGAACTCACCACCCAAGTGGTGTCGGCCTGGCCGATCAGGCCCAGCTCCATCCTGCGGGTGCGCGCGGCGGTGCGCCGCTGCGCCGCGTCGCCGCTGACCTCGGCCTCGCGCTGCTCGCGCAGGTGGTGCAGGTCCACGGTGTCGAAGACCAGGTGCGCGCGACGCGCATGGCTGCGGATCAGCGGCAGCAGCGGTGAAAGCACGTAGTGGCGGCTGGCGATGACCAGGTCGAAGCTGGCGCCGTGCTTGGCAAGCCACGCCGGGACAACGCCGATGTAGGGATGCCACCACGCCTCCACGCCCAGCTGCTGTATCGCTTCGGTGTAGGCGCCGTCGTGTGCGCGGTTCTCCGGGAAGAACGCCACCGAGCAGCCTTCCTCGCGCAGCAGTGCCAGCAGCGCCAGCATCCGCACCGAACCCGAGTCGCGGTCTGGCGTAGGCGTGCAGGCGTCGAGCACCAGCACCCGCTTGCTGCGGTTGCGTTCGCTGGCCAGTACTGGGTCGGTGCCCGCGGGGGCATGGTCGGCCGCCAGCACCTCGCGCCAACGTGCAAGGAACTTTTTTTGGTTGACCAACTGGTAAGCCTTTACACCCTTGCGCACGTCGGTGCCCGAAGTCACGCCCTCGTGGTGCACCACCACTGACGCCGGCTGGTAGCGCACCTTCAGGCCGTGCGCGCGCACGCGCATGGCCAGGTCGGTGTCTTCGTAATAAGCCGGCGCGTAGTGGCTGTCGAACCCGCCCAGCTGCAGGAACAGCTCGCGGCGAATGGCGAGTGCCGCGCCCGAGCAATAATCCACCTCGCGCACGAAGCCGTAGCGCGGATGCGCCGGGTCTTCGAAGCGCCCGTAGTTCCAGCCGGTGCCGTCGGCAAACACGATGCCGCCTGCTTCCTGAAGGAGACCATCGGGGTACACCAGCTTGCTGCCCGCCAGCCCGGTGTCGGGATAGCGGTGGAATGTCTCCAGCAGCGCGTCCAGCCAGCCAGGCTGCACCGTGGTGTCGTTGTTGAGGAAGACCACGAACTCGCCGGTTGCCAGTTCGGCGCCGGCGTTGCAGGCGCCAATGAAGCCCAGGTTCTGCGGGTTGCGGTGGTAGCGCAGTCCGGGAATGCTCGGCAGCACCCGGGGCGACGCATCGGTGGACGCGTCGTCCACCACGATCACCTCGAACGCCGCGGCGTCGGCGCAATCGCTCAGTGCGCGCAGGCAGGCCAGGGTGAAGTGCAGCTGGCCGTGCACCGGCACCACGATACTGGCCATGGGGCGGGTGGGCCGCGGTAGCCGCAGCGCGCTGTCCGCCGCCAGCGCGGCCAGCGGCGCAGGCGCGTGGCGCTGCTCGGCCAGGGTGGCGCGGCGCTCGCGCAGTCGATTGAGGGTGCCGGCCCAGCCGCGGTTGCGCAGGCTGGCCCGGCCGCGGGCAAGCAAGGACTTACAGTGCCGGAGGTGATAGCTCGAGGCCAACATCCGATGTCGCAGCCAGCTGGCCAGGCCGCGTGGAACGACGGTAACCCTCCAGAACAGGCTGCCCTGGATTGCGCGAAGGGTTTCCAGCGCGGCATCGCGCTGCGAAACCGCCACGTCGCGCTGGCGCGCCAAGTCGGTGCTGTCGCGCTGGTAGTAGCCATGGGCCTGGGCCAGCTGTTGGTCGAGTTCGCCGATGTGGTCTTCCAGCCGGAGGATTTCTGAGTCCGCATTGCTACGAAGCTGCAAAAGTTCCTGCACTTGCCGCTGCAGGCCGTGCGCCCAATCGGCGCGCCGGTCCAGTTCCAGTTGGGCTTCGTGCAGCTCCTGCTCCAGCCGGAGGATTTCTGAGTCCGCATTGCTACGAAGTAGCAAAAGTTCCTGCACTTGCCGCTGCAGGCCGTGCGCCCAGTCGGCGCGCCGGTCCAGTTCAAGCCAGGCCTCCCGCAGCTCGTCATCGCGCCGGTCCACGATGGCTTGGCGGCGCGCCGACTCCAGCGTCAGCCCCAGCTTGGCCACGGCCGCGGGCGTGGCTGCACGCAGCTGCAGACGCGTCGGCGCTACCGGCAGCGCCTGACGCCAGTGCTCGGCCATCTCGGACAAGCTCGATAGCTCAGGTTTTGGACGACTGCGCATTTCCGATACGGCCTCCGGGTGAGCGGCCAGCTCAGCCAACAGGGCATTCACCGCCGTGGCGTCCGCGGCCACTTGCCAGCCCAATCCGAGTTCGCGCAGTCGCGCGGCCGGCGCACCTGGCGAAGCGCACACCACCGGGATGCCCAGCGCCAGCATTTCCGACAGCGTGTAGCTGAAGGTCTCCGGTGCGGTGGAAGCGAGCAGGGCCACGTCCGGCGCCAGCGTGGCCACGGCCTGCGCCAGCTGGTCGCGGCCATAGTCACGCTGCACGCTGACGCATGGATGCCCTTCGAAACGGGCGCCAGCGCCACCGCTCCCCAGCAGCTTCAATTCAACGCCAGCCGGCAGGCCAGGCAGCAATTGCGCCAGTAGGTGTTCGCCCTTGCCGCCCTCCAGGCGGCCGGGCACCAGCACGCGAAGCGCGGCGCCCGCTGGCTTGGGCTGCGCCGAAATCGCGGCGGGCGGCAGCGGTGCATGTCCGTGGGAAATGGTCCGCCACGGCAGGGCTGAAAGTTCTGGCGCCAGTGCGGACATCCGCTGGCGGGCAAAATCGCTCGGTGCGACCAAAGTGACGTTTTGCTGCGCCAACGTTCGCAGGAGATCCGCGCGCAGCGACCACCACTGTGCGGCGTCGCGGCCGGCCAGCACGTGGCCTGGTCCGGCCTCGGCCAGTCCCCGTTCCAGCTCGGGCAGGTCGAAGGGCTCGGCGGCGGGGTCGCGTGCGTCGTGCAGCAGCGGCCAAATCGGGTAGGTGTCGTGCACGCACATCGCCGTGGGCAGGCCGGTGCGCAGCACCTCCAACGCGTGGCCAATCAGCGACGACACCAGCACGGCGCCCACGCCCCACTGGCCGATCACTTCGGCAAGGATGGCGGCCACTTCGGGCGAGTCGGCGGCCGTATCGAAGATGGGGCTGGCCAGCGGCCACACCTGCAGGGGCGGGGCATCCAGGCTGGCGTGCAGGCACAGGCGGCGGCCATAGGGCCGCCGATACTCGTCGCCGCGCGCCACCAGCACCAGGTGTTGGCTCTGGGTGTCGGCCGCCTGCAGGTCGCGAACGAAGCACTCCACTCCGCCGCCCCAATCGTGCAGTACGTGCAGCACCACCGGCGCGCCGGCGCCCGGCAGCGTCGGCCGCTGGCCGGCCACGGCCAGCTGCAGCGCATGCAGCGGCAGCGGCAGTTCGCCGCCCAGCGACGGCAGCGAGGGCCCCACATAGAGGCAGGGCAACAAACCAGCGCGCAGCGGAGCGCCTTGTTCACCCGGCGGTGGGTGGGCCCGCCACAGGGCGCAGACGCTCGAGCTTTCGGGCTGGGCGAACACGGCGTGCTCGCCGTGGCGCCAGGCCAGCAGGTCACGCTCGGCGCCGTCCAGGCCATCGTTGAAAAGTCGCCAGTGGCCATCCACCGGAAACACCACGTCCCATTCGCCGCCGGCCAGGGCCGCCTGCAGGCGGTGCAGGGCGTCGGCCGGGAGTTCGGCGTTGGCATGCAGCACCAATACGTCACGGCCGGGAAATTGGTCGCGCGCGTTGTCCAGCGCCTGCCGTGGCGTGCTGGCGCAGCCGGGCACCTTGGGCAGATCCAGAGCCATCGACGGCTCGGCCGCAGGCGCGTCGGCGGCGGCCGCCCAGAGGCTCAGGACCGGAAGGGAGGGTGCAGGCATGCGGGGCATTCAGTCTCGAGTGGGGGCACGGCAGCGGCGGCCTGATAGACTCACGCCACCTTCGGATTATCCATGTCCGTGCCTCGTAGCGCCTCCCCCCCACAATCCGGCCCCGCATCCGATCGCCCGCGCTGGCGCGGATGGCTGCTGCGTGCTTGCCTGCTTGCCCTCGGGCTGGGGCTTGGTGTGGGCGTGCCGCTGTTTTGGGTCCTGGACAAGCAGGTGCGCGCCGAGTTCGAGCAGCTGGCCTGGCAGGTTCCCACGCGCGTGTACGCGCGGCCGCTGCCGCTGCAGCCCGGGCAGCGGCTGGACGTGGCCACGCTGGAGCTGGAGTTGGCCGCCGCGTCCTACCGAAAGGATGGGGCGGGTGAGCTGCCCGGGACCTACGCGCGTGATGGCGGTCGCTTCCGTATCGCCACGCGCGCTTTCACCGACCTTGACGGCGCCGTGCCGGCGCGGCGCCTGGAGGTGACGCTGGGCGGCGGCCGCGTCGGTCGCGTCAGCGACCGCCAGACCAAACGCGCGCTGGAGTCGGCGCGCCTGGATCCGGCGCGCATTGCCACCCTTTACGGCGGCAACGTGCAGGAGGAGCGCCGCCTTGTGCAGCTGCGCGAGGTGCCACCTCTGCTGGTCACCGGGCTTCAGGCGGTGGAAGACCGCAATTTCAAGCACCACCACGGCATCGATCCGATGGGCGTGCTGCGCGCAATGTGGGTGAACGTGCGCGAAGGTGAGCTCGAGCAGGGCGCCAGCACGCTCACCCAGCAGCTGGTGCGCAGCCTGTTCCTCACCCGCGAGAAGCGCCTGAGCCGCAAGCTCAAGGAAGCCGCCTATTCGATCATCATCGAAGCGCGCTACGACAAGCAGCGCATCCTGGAGGCCTATCTGAACCAGGTGTACCTGGGCCAGCAGGGCGACCAGTCCATCCACGGCGTGGCGGCGGCGTCGGAGTTCTGGTTCGGACGCGAACTGGGCAGCCTGCGCACCGAGGACATGGCCCTGATGGTGGGCATGATCCAGGGCCCGTCCATCTATGACCCGCGGCGCAAGCCCGAAGCGGCCACGGCGCGCCGCAACCTGGTGCTGTCGGTCTGGGCGGACATGGGGTTGGTGGAGGCTGCTGAAGCCAAGCGCGCGCAGGCCTCGCCGCTGGGCGTGAGCGCGCGACCGGGCGTGGCGCGCAATCGCAACCCGGCCTTCATGGACCTGGTGCGGCGCCAGTTGGCGCGCGATTACCCGGCCGATGCGCTGCGCGGCGCCGGCCTGAGCGTGCTCACCGCGCTCTCGCCCTCGGCCCAGCAGCTGTCAGAACAGGCGGTGGCCGGCACGCTGGCGCGCGTGCAGCGCAAGCAGGGCCCGGCGCTGCAGGCGGGCATGGTGGTCACCGACACCCACAGCGGCGAAGTGCTGGCGATGGTGGGCAATCGCGATACCGACCAGCCGGGATTCAACCGTGCGCTGGAAGCGCAGCGGCCGGTAGGTTCGCTGCTCAAGCCCATGGTGTACCTGCTGGCGCTGGCGCAGCCCGACCGCTGGTCGCTGGCTACGCCGGTGGACGATGCGCCGGTGAACGTGACCTTGGCCAACGGCAAAACGTGGAGCCCCGGCAACTCCGATGGCCGCAGCCACGGCACGGTGAGCCTGGGGGACGCGCTGGCACATTCGTACAACCAGGCCACGGTGCGCGTGGGCATGGACGTGGGGCCGGACCGCTTGGCCGAACTGCTCAAAGTGCTCGCCGGCCTGCGCGCGCAGCCCAACCCATCGCTGATCCTGGGTTCGGTGGATTTGAGTCCGTTTTCGATGGCGCAGGTCTATCAATTCCTGGCTTCTGGCGGCGAGATCCAGCCGCTGCGGGCCGTGCGCGGCGTGCTCGACCCCAAGGGCAAAGCGATCAATCGCTACGACTTCAGCGCCGAGCCAGCCAAGGAAGGCGACGCCATTGCGGCGCGCCTGGTCACGCTGGCGCTGCAGGACGCGGTGACCCGCGGCACCGGGCGGCCGCTGCTGGCCGACGGCCTGGGCTCACTCAACGCCGCCGGCAAAACCGGCACCAGCAACGACAGCCGCGACAGCTGGTTCGCTGGCTACACCGGCGATCACTTGGCGGTGGTGTGGGTGGGCAACGACAAGAACGAGCCCACGGGTCTCTATGGCGCAACAGGCGCGATGCGGGTGTGGTCGGCGCTGTTCAAGCAGCTGCCGAGCGCGCCGCTGCAGGTGGGCAGCGAAGGCATCGAGTGGGGCTGGGTGGCGGCGTCGGAGTTCGCCACCACCGAGGAAACCTGCGCCGGTGCGCGCCGCTATGCCTTCGTCACCGGCCATCTGCCGCCCGAGCACGTGAGCTGCGTCGAGCGCAGCTGGCTGGACTGGTTCCGCTTTGGCGGCGACGATGGCGATGAAAAGGCGCCCAAGCCTGAGGACACTGAGCAATGAAGCGAATTCTGGCCGTTGTGTTGGCCCTGGCCTTGGCGGCGTGCAGCAGCGGCACCGCGCCTGTCGCCAAGGGCCGCCCGGGCGCCAAGGTGCAGCCGGCCGATCTGGTGGCGACCGTGCGCGCCGCGGGTGTCAGCGGCAATGAGCTGGACGTGCAGCCGCTGCGCGATCCGCAGGTGGAGGATCTGCGCCTGCAGGCCGATGCGCTGGAGGCGCGCGGCAAATACAAGCCGGCGCTGGCGGCGCTGAACCAGGCCTTGGCCATTACCCCCGGGGATCCGGAGCTGCTGCAGCGCAAGGCGGAACTCGCGCTCTACATCCGGGCGTGGCCCGACGCCGAGCGTTTCGCTTCGGCGTCTTTCAACGCGGGCCCCAAGCTGGGCGGGCTCTGCCGCCGCAACTGGACCACGGTGCAGCTGGCGCGCGAGCGGCGCGGGGATGCCGCCGGCGCGGGACTTGCGCGCAAGCAGGTGGACTCATGCACGGTGGCACCACCGGTTCGCCTGTAAGTGGACAGCCTGTCGGAACGTACGCGCCTTGCCCTGGCGCCCGCTGGCCCGCTGGTCGAGGGGCTGGAGGGCTACGTGCCGCGTGCCGCGCAGCTGCAGCTGGCCCAGGCCGTGGCGAATGCCATGGAGGAGCGCGCCACGCTGATCGCCGAGGCCGGCACCGGCACCGGCAAGACCTACGCCTATCTGGTGCCCGCGCTGCTTTCGGGCCAGCGGGTGATCATTTCCACCGGTACCCGCGCGCTGCAGGACCAGCTTTACCACCGCGACCTGCCGCGCGTGCGCGCGGCGCTGGGCGCGGGCCTGAAGACGGCGCTGCTCAAGGGCCGCGCGAACTACCTGTGCCAGTACCGGATGGAGCAGGCCAAGGGCGAGAAGTTCGCGTCGCGCGAAGTGGCGGCGCAGTTCCAGCGGGTGGTGTCGTGGGCGGCGCGCACGCAGCGCGGTGATCTTTCCGAGTTGGCCGACATCGCCGAGGACTCGCCGCTGTGGCCGCAGGTCACTTCCACAGCTGACAACTGCCTGGGCGGTGATTGCCCGTTCTGGAGCGAGTGTTTCGTCGCCAAGGCACGCCAGCAGGCACAAGCCGCGGACCTGGTAGTGGTGAACCACCACCTGCTGCTGGCCGACCTGGCGATCAAGCAGGAGGGCTTCGGCGAAATCCTGCCGGGTGCCGCCGCCTTCGTGCTCGACGAGGCGCACCAGCTGCCCGAACTGGCCGCGCAGTTTTTCGGCGAAGGCCTGGGCGCGCGCCAGCTGCTGGACCTGGCCCGCGACAGCCTGGCCGAATGCAAGAACGTGACCGCCTCGCTCGCCACCGTGATGGCGCCCGCACGAAACCTCGAGCACGCCATGCGCGAGCTGCGCCTGGCCATGGACACGCTGCCGCAGCGCGCCGCGCAAGCGCGCTTGCTGGCGCACGCGCCCGCGGTGGCGGCGCTGGACGCGTTGGCGCAGGCGCTGGCGGAAATGACCCGCGCGCTCGGGCCACTGTCCGACGCGTCCCCCGGCTTCGCCGCCTGCTCGGACCGCGCCGCCGACCTCGCCCACCGCCTAAACAGCTGGCGCAACCCCGAAAAACAGGGGTCAG
>JANNQY010000070.1:0-23780 GCA_031400995.1 Lysobacteraceae bacterium | reverse complement strand
GGCACCACCCGATCCCATCCCGAACTCGGAAGTGAAACGCAGCTGCGCCAATGGTAGTGTGGCCTAAGCCATGCAAGAGTAGGTCATCGCCAGGGTTTTTATCCCAAAACGCCGCCCCCAAAAGGGCGGCGTTTTTCTTTGGTGGTCACCACCGCGCCGTGTATGTTTGGCATCCGCCAATCCAACCGCCCATGGATACCGAACCATGACCTCTCCGTCACGCGAACCACTTCCCACCAGCCACTCCGCCGACGCGCCCGAGCGGCACCCGGTTCGCAATAACTGGTTGGCACTGCTAAGCCTGGCCATCGCGCTGTTTGGCCTGGGTTACAACACCTGGCGCAACGAAACCACCGAGCAGCATCGCAATGTGCGCGAGGCCAGCTTTATGGTGCTCAACACGCTGGCAGAGCTGCAGCAGCTAGCCGACTCGCGGTTCTTCGGTGGTGACAGCAGCGAAGCCAACCGAATTGCGATTTGGGGCCGCGTCACCCTCACTCGCGATAGCGCCATGCTCGTTTCCCAGGACGCACAGGCGCGTGCCGACACACTCTTCCAGACCTGGTCGCAACAAGAGAAAGCGTTTAACGACGGCGACAAGAATGCCGAGAAGGCGATGGCCGAGGCTGTGCGGGCGACGCGAGACCAAGTGCTCGCTGACCTTCGGCAGCTGCGTTAGTCCGAAGCGCTTGGGCGTTTGCCGCAGGGTGGTGTAGGGCCCGCGAGCGCACGCTATTCTATGGGACAAGGCGCCACGTCGACCTGACAATCAGGCCGCGCGGCGCCTTTTTTCGATTCAATGGCCGGTGAGCGCCGCCACGTGGCTGGCGTTACGAACACTATCGACGGGCGCGCGGCCGGTTACCGATCCGTTGCCGAGGTTGAGGATGCCGCCGAAGCTTAGGCGCGGCGATTCATCGGCTGGGAGTTCGTTGTCTTCGAGCTGCAGTCCGTCCAGCTTCACGCTGCCGAAGTTGAGGATGCCGCCGGAAACGGCCACGGTGGGCTCGCGACCCAGCGCGCGGTTGCTGTGGATGCGCGAGTCTGTGAGTTCAATCTCGCCGTAGTTGAGCACCGTCCCGGCGTCGCGCCGGGTCGCAAGCAGCAAGTTGTAGGCAATCTCGCTGTTCGTGGCCTCAATACGGCCGTGATTGAGCAGGATCGCCGGCATTTTGTCGACCGAACTATCTACGATGGCTACATCGTGCAGTCGCAGATCGCCGTAGTTTCGAACCGCACCATCGGTGCCTTCGGCCAAAACCAAGTTGCGCACGGTTACGTAGGACGCCTTGTCCACTTCCAGCAGTGCGGCAGGGGCGGGGCTGTAACCGCGGATCTCCGCATGGTTGCCCTCGATCGTGACGCGGCCTACTACGGCTGGCAGCAGCAGTCCTGGCTCGGCTTCCGTAGCCAGGATGTACAGGCCGTTGCGCGCCAGCCGGATCGTGGTGTGCCCGCCGCTGGCGTTGGCTTGGCGAAGGGCTTCCACCAAGGCCTCGCTGTCGTTGTTCGGGATGTCCTGAACCCTGTCGCCGGAGCAGGCAACAACGGAGACCAGGCCGAGGAAAAGCATCGAAGCAGCTATAAGGCGCATGGTCGGGACTCCTTGGGGACGGCGTCACCATCACAGACGCGCGTAGAGCATCCGCTCCATCGCCTTGGCGCTTACTCTGGCAGTTGGTGCTGCCGCTAAGAGCTATTTGTCCGGCTTCCGGTCATCGCTAGCACTCACCCCCAAACGCCGCCCCCAGAGCGCGGCGTTTTTCTTTGGTGGGGCTGCCCAGACCCGAACCTGCGGTGCGGCACCTTCACCTCGCGTCGACAAGGTTCCGCGGCCGTGTTATCTAACGGTAACAATCAGCGCAGCAGACGCTGGACTGCGTCGGCGGGGGGGAACCCCCGGTGACGTCCAGAAGGGGCGAGTTCGTGAGGTCATCCATCATCCAGGCGGGCGGCGTTTGAGCGCCTCAGCGGAGCCGTTGGCTTCGGTGCAGGTTGCCATGGCGCACGCGCAGCGTCTGCTGGAGCAGCAGCCCGCCATGGCGGTCGCGCAGGCCCAGGAAATCCTGGCCGCTGTGGGTCCGTACCCGCCCGCCCAACTGCTGCTGGCCGTGGGACAGGCCGAGTGCGGCGCGCTGGTTCCGGCGCTGCAGCTCTTGCACCAACTGGTGGCCGCGCACCCAATGTGGCCGGCTGCCAAGATCGAGCTGGGCCTGGTGCTGGGCCGCGCCGGCCGCGGTGGCGAGGCAATCGCGCCTTTGCGCGAGGGGTTGACCTTGGCGCCCGCGCATCCGAAGGCGTGGCTGGCGCTGGGGGACCATCTTTCCGCCGTGGACGATACCATTGCCGCCGATGTGGCCTACACCCGCCATATCCAGCACGCCACCGCGGACCCACGGCTCATGGCAGCGGCCGATGCGCTGGCCAACAACCGCATTCCGGAAGCCGAGGCGGCGCTGCGGGCACATCTGCTCCAGGCGCCCACCGACGTCGCGGCGATCCGCATGCTAGCCGAAGTCGCGGCGCGGCTGGGCCGGTTGGACGACGCTGAGCTTTTGCTGAGCCGCTGCCTTGAACTGGCGCCAGGTTTCCACGCCGCCCGGCAGAACCAGGCCATGGTGCTGCACCGGGCCAACAAGCCCGAGTTGGCGTTGGCGCAGGTAGATCTGTTGCTCGCCAGCGACCCCGCCAATCCCAGCGCCCGCAACCTCAAGGCCGTGGTGCTGTGCCGGATTGGCGACTACGCCCCGGCCATCGACCTGTATGAAGGCATCGTGGCCGAATACCCCGACCATGGCCGCATCTGGCTCAGCTACGGCCACGCGCTCAAGACTGCCGGCCTGCGCGAACGCGCCATCGCGGCGTATCGGCGCTCGATCGCGCTCGACCCGGGCTTCGGTGAGGCCTATTGGAGCCTGGCGAATCTCAAGACCTTTCGCTTCCAGCCCGAAGACCTGCAGGCCATGCGCCAGCAGCTGCTGCGCGAAGACCTGGCGGTCGAGCAGCGCAGCCAGTTCGAATTCGCGCTGGGCAAGGCGCTTGAGGACGACGGCGAGTACGCCGAATCGTTCGTGCACTACCAGGAAGGCAACCGCCAGCGCCGCGCCGCCTTGCCCTATCGCGCCCAGGACGCCACGGCGCGCGTCACGCGCTCGCGCCAGCTGTTCACCCCGCAGTTCCTGCAGCAGCACCAGGGAAGCGGTTGCCCTGCACCCGACCCGATATTCATCGTCGGGCTGCCGCGCTCGGGCTCTACGTTGGTGGAACAAATCCTCTCCAGCCACTCGGCGGTGGAGGGCACGATGGAACTGCCCGAGATCATCGCGCTGACCCACGAGCTCAGGCGCTCCGGCGAGGGTCGCGCCGCCTCCTACCATGAAGTGCTGGCCACGCTGGACGCCGGGCAGCTGCGCGAGATGGGCGACAGCTACCTGCAGCGCACCCAAGTGCAGCGCAAGACCCACGCGCCGCACTTCATCGACAAGATGCCGAACAATTTCTTCCACGTCGGCCTCATCCACCTGGTGTTGCCCCGGGCCCGCATCATCGACGTGCGGCGGCATCCGTTGGCCTGCTGCTTCTCGGGCTACAAGCAGTACTTCGCCCGCGGCCAGAATTTCAGCTATGGCCTGGACGATATCGGCAGCTACTACCGCGACTACCTGGCGCTGATGGCGCACTTCGACCAGGTGCTGCCGGGCCGCGTGCACCGCGTCGTTTACGAGCAACTGGTCGAAGACACCGAGGCCCAGGTCCGGAAACTTCTCGACTACTGCGGCCTGCCGTTCGAAGACCAGTGCCTGCGCTTCTTCGAAAACGACAGGCCCGTGCGCACCGCCAGTTCCGAGCAGGTGCGCCAGCCGATCTACCGGGAAGGGATCGACCACTGGCGCCACTACGAACCTTGGCTTGGGCCGCTGAAAGCAGCTTTAGGCCCCGCTTTGGACACCTATCCGGACGCTCCGCCTGACCAGGCGCGGGATCTGCCGGCAACACCATGAAACACCACGGGGAGTAGGCAATGAAGCGAGCAACACGGGGGAAAGCGACGACAGGCCTGGCCAGGCTGCCGCTGGCATCGGCAATTTGGCTGGCGATGGGCACGGCCGCTTGGGCCCAGGCACCGGCGCCGGTAGCGGAGCCGCAGGAGGACACTGCGGTGCTTGCCGAGGTGACGGTGACCGCGCAAAAGCGCAGCGAAAACCTGCAGCGCGTGCCGGTCAGCATCCAGGTGCTGGGCACCCAGCAGCTCGACGAGCTGCACGTGGCCAGTTTCCAGGACATCGCCTCCCAATTCCCCAGCGTCTCGTTCCAGCGCCTGGGCGAAGTGCCGGCGAATTTCCAGGTCTACATGCGCGGCGTCGCCAGCGGCGGCGACGGCAACCACTCCGGCCCGCAGCCCAGCGTGGGCGTGTACCTCGACGAGCAGCCGATCACCACCATCCGCGGCGCGGTTGATCTGCATCCGTATGACCTGGAGCGCGTGGAGGTGCTGGCGGGGCCGCAGGGCACCCTTTACGGCGCCAGCTCCCAAGCCGGCACCATCCGCATCATCACCAACAAGCCCGACGCCAGCGCCTTTGCCGCCGGCTATGGCCTGGAGTTCAATACCATCAGCGATGGCGGCACTGGCCACGTGGCCGAGGCCTTCATCAACCTGCCGATCGGCGACAAGGCCGCCGTGCGGCTGGTGGCCTGGGACCGCGACGATGCCGGCTATATCGACAACGAGCTGGGCAACCGCACCTTCCCGTCGTCGGGCATCACCATCAGCAATCTGGGCCGGGCGCGCGACGATTTCAACTTCGGCGACACCACCGGCGCCCGTGCGGCGCTCAAGATCGACCTCAACGACACCTGGAGCATCACGCCCAGCGTGGTGCACCAGACCCAGGACATCAACGGCAGTTTCGGCGTAGACCCTGACGTGGGCGAACTGTCCACCACCCAGTTCTATCCGCAGACCTCCGAGGACACCTGGACGCAGTCGGCGCTGACGGTGCAGGGCAAGATCGGCAACTTCGACCTGACCTATGCCTTCGGCCATCTCGACCGCGATCTCGACAGCGAGTCGGACTACAACGACTACGCGTATTGGTACGACACGCTGTTCGGCTACGGCACCTACTTTTACGACGACAACGGCGACCTGATCAATCCGTCGCAGTACATCCAGGCCGCCAACGGCTACAAGAAGCAGAGCCACGAACTGCGCATCACCTCGCCGTCCGAGAACCGCTTCCGGTTCGTCGCCGGCCTGTTCTGGCAGCAGCAGGACAACGATATCCAGGAGCGATACCGCATCGACGACCTGGCCAGCTCGCTCTCGGTCACCGGCTGGGAAGACACCATCTGGCTCACCCGCCAGCGCCGCGAGGACAACGACCAGGCCGTGTTCGGTGAAGTGACCTACGACATCACCGAAAAACTGACCGCCACCGCCGGCATGCGCTTCTACGAGGTGGACAACAGCCTGCGCGGCTTCTTCGGCTTCTCCGATGGCTACAACTCCAACCCGACCTACGGCGAGGGGGCCTGCAACACCCAGACATTGCCGCCGTTCCCGAATGCGCCCTGCGAAGTGTTCAACAAGACCGTGGAGGAGAGCGACTCGCTGGGACGCTTCAACCTCAGCTACCAGTTGACCGAAGACGCGATGATCTACGGCACTTGGTCCGAGGGCTTCCGGCCGGGCGGTATCAACCGGCGCGGCACCTTGGACCCGTATCTGTCGGACATCCTCACCAACTGGGAAATGGGCTGGAAGACCGGGTGGGGGGACGGCCGCCTCACCTTCAACGGCGCGGTGTTCGAGCAGGACTGGGAGGATTTCCAGTTCGCGATCCTGGGCCAGAACGGCCTGACCGAGATCAAGAATGCCAACCAGGCGCGCATCCGCGGCCTGGAGAGCGACATCAGCTGGGCAGCCACCTACAACCTGCGCATCACCGGTGGCGTGGCCTTCTATGACGCGGAGTTGACCGAAAATTACTGCGGCTTCACTGACGCCAACGGTCGGCCGGAAACCAACTGCGCTTCGCCCGAAGCGCCATCGGGCACCCGCCTGCCGATCACCGCGGAGTTCAAGGGCAACCTGACCGCCCGCTACACCTTCGACATCGGCAACTTCGAGGCCCACGTGCAGGGTTCTCTGGTGCATGAAGGCGAGCGACGCACCGACCTGCGCATCGCGGAAGGCGACATCCTGGGCGATCTGGACGCCTACGAGCTGTTCGATTTGTCGGCCGGCCTGGGCCGCGACAGCTGGAACCTCGATTTCTACATCCGCAACCTGTTCGACGAGCGGGCGCAGCTGTCCCGGTTCGCCCAATGCGCCGAGGCGGTTTGCGGTGAGCAGGCTTACACCGTGGTGGCGCAGCCGCGAACCTTCGGCGTGCGTTTCTCGCAGGATTTCTGACCCGGAACTACCCCGGCGCCGCAATGGCGCCAGGGGCTACCGCGGCCGCTGCGCCTCAGCGCAGGGCGTAGCCGAACTGCTGGCGGAACTGCTCGGAGAAACCCGCGAAATCGAATCGCTGGTTCTGCGGACCCAGATGCTCGATCTTGAGTGCACCCATCAGCGAGGCAATGCGGCCCGTAGTGGCCATGTCCATGCCGTTCATCAGCCCGTAGATGAGGCCGGCGCGGTAGGCATCGCCGCAGCCGGTGGGGTCCACCACGCGCATGGCGGTGGCGGCCGGGATGTGCATCAGGCCGCCGTTGCTGTGCACTTCCGAGCCCTTGGGGCCGCGGGTGATCAGGTAGGCCTGCACGCGCTCGGCGATCTGCTTCTCGGAAAGGCCGGTCTTGTCCTGCAGCAGGCTCGATTCATAGTCGTTCACGGTCACGTAGGTGGCCTGCTCGATCATGGTGCGCAGCTCTTCGCCGTTGAACAGCGGCATGGCCTGGCCCGGGTCGAAGATGAACGGAATGCCCAGCTCGGCGAATTCGCGCGAGTTCTGCAGCATCGCCTCGTAGCCATCCGGGCCGACGATGCCAAAGCCGACGTCTTTGACGTCCCGGACGTGGTTTTCGTAGGAACGCATCATGGCGCCGGGGTGGAAAGCCGTGATCTGGTTGTCGTCCAGGTCGGTGGTGATGAAGGCTTGGGCGGTGTAAAGATCGGACAGCTCCTTAACGTGCTCCAGGCGGATCTCGCAGGCCTCGAAGTGCTCGCGGTAGGGCCCGAAATCCTGGCCCACCGTGGCCATGGGCACCGGATCGCCGCCCAGCAGCTTGAGGTTGTAGGCGATATTGCCGGCGCAGCCGCCAAATTCCCGCCGCATCCTCGGCACCAAGAACGACACGTTCAGGATGTGGACCTTGTCCGGGAGGATGTGGTTCTTGAACTGGTCCTGGAACACCATGATGGTGTCGTAGGCCAAGGAACCGCAGATCAGGGCGGAAGGCATGGTGGGACCTCGGAGTGCAGGGCGGGCGGGGGCGGGCCCCGGGAAGGCGCACATGGTAGCCCGGCACGAGCGCGAAGGCACGGGCAAAACGCCGGTTTTCCTTGCTCGAAACGGGGGTGGTTGCTACCCTATGCAGTCACGCAAACCCCCCATTTCACAGGCTTCCCCCTGATGTTCAAGAAGCTCCGCGGCCTGTTCTCGAACGACTTGTCGATCGACTTGGGTACCGCCAACACCCTCATCTTCGTCCGCGGCCAGGGCATCGTGCTCAACGAGCCGTCCGTGGTGGCCGTGCGCCACACCCAGGGTGGCCGCGAAGTGGCTGCCGTCGGCGCCGAGGCCAAGAAGATGCTCGGCCGCACGCCCGGCAACATCACCACCCACCGGCCGATGAAGGACGGCGTGATCGCCGACTTCACCCACACCGAGGAAATGCTCAAGCAGTTCATCCGCAAGGTGCACACCTCGCGCTTCTTGCGGCCCAGCCCGCGGGTGCTCATCTGTGTTCCCTGCGGCTCCACCCAAGTGGAGCGCCGCGCCATCAAGGAGTCGGCCGAGGAGGCCGGCGCCCGCGAGGTGTACCTGATCGAAGAGCCCATGGCCGCGGCCATCGGCGCCGGCATCCCGGTGGACGAGGCGCGCGGTTCGATGGTGATCGATATCGGCGGCGGCACCTCCGAGGTTGCGGTGATTTCGCTCAATGGCATCGTCTACTCGCAGTCGGTGCGCATCGGCGGCGACCGCTTCGATGAATCCATCATCAACTACGTGCGCCGCAACCACGGCACGCTGATTGGCGAAATGACCGCCGAGCGCATCAAGATCGAGGTCGGCTGCGCCTTCCCGCAGGCAGTGGTCAAGGAGATGGAAGTCTCCGGCCGCAACCTCGCCGAGGGCGTGCCGCGAATGATCGTCATCAACTCCAACGAAGTGCTCGAAGCGCTGCATGAGCCGCTCAGCGGCATCATCAGCGCGGTGAAGCAGGCGCTTGAGCAGACACCGCCCGAACTGTGCGCGGACGTGGCCGAACGCGGCATCGTGCTCACCGGCGGCGGTGCACTGCTGCGCGACCTGGACAAGCTGATCTCTGAAGAAACCGGCCTGCACGTGCATGTGGCCGACGACCCGCTCACCTGTGTCGCACGCGGTGGTGGCCGGGCGTTGGAGCTGATTGACATGCACGGCAACGAGTTCTTCTCGCCGGAGTGAGCAGGCATGGTGGTTCGGACCGCGGCGCAGTTCGTCGTTAGCGGCTGAGCCCATGGCTTATCCCGGCTCCCCAGCGGCGCGATTGAGCGAGAGCGCCGGCGGCACGCTGCCCTTGCTGGCCTATCTGGCCTTGGCCACCCTGTTGATGGTGGCCGATCAACGCGGCGGTTTCGCAGAACAGTCGCGGCAGCGGCTCTCGGCGCTGGCCGAGCCGGTGTGGTGGCTGGCCGCATCGCCGGCGCGGCTGGCCGAGGGCACCAGCGCGCTGTTCCGCAGCCGTGAGCAGCTCCAGGAGGAGAACGTGCGCCTGAGCCGCGCACTGCAGGTGAACGCCAGCCGTCTGCACCGGCTGGCCGCCGTGGCCGAGGAGAACCAGCGCCTCCGCGAACTGCTGGGCGGCACCCGCGGCTATCGCCTCTCGGCGCAGCTGGTGGGCATCGTCGACGTCGACCTGGACCCCGCACGCCAGCGCATCGTGCTTGATGCCGGCAGCAATGACGGGGTGCAGGTGGGGCAAGCCATGATCGACGCAGGCGGCGTGCTCGGCCAAGTGATCGAAGTGGGTCCACGTCGCGCCACCGGCCTGCTGCTCACCGACCCCGACCATGCCGTTCCGGTGCAGGTAGCGCGTTCGGGCCTGCGCACCATCGCCTTCGGCACTGGCCGCAGCCATGTGCTGCGCTTGCCCAACATTCCCCAGAGTGCCGATATCCGCGTCGGCGATCGGCTGGTCACCTCGGGCATTGGTGGCCGCTTCCCCGCCGGTTTTCCGGTCGGCGTGGTGGAAGAGCTGCATCCCGACGACACCCGTCTGTTCGTGGTGGCGCAGGCGCGTCCGGCGGCGCGCCTGGACCGCGGCCTGGAAGTGCTGCTGGTCAGCAACACCCGCGATGAAGTCGACCTGGGTCCCGACGCGCCGCCGCCGGCCGTGCTGCCGGACGCCGCCGCGCCCGCGGCGCAAGAGCCAGGTGCCGAAGCTACCGCGGGACCCGCGCAATGACCCGCACTCCGTCGCCCTGGCTGCTCTACGGAAGCCTCGCCTTCAGCCTGCTGGTGCTGGTGGTGCCGCTGCCCGCGGGCATCGATCTGGCGCGGCCTTACCTGCTGGCCATGCTGCTGTGCTACTGGCTGCTCGAAGCGCCCGATCATGTTGGCCTCGGCGTTGCCTTCATCGCCGGACTGCTGGCCGATCTGGTGTCGGGCACGCTGTTTGGCGAGCAGGCACTGCGCCTGGTGGTGCTGGCCTTCCTGGTGCAGCGCTTTCGCGCCCGGCTGCGCTTTTTCCCGCTGTGGCAGCAGGCCGCGGCGGTGTTCGCGCTGCTGCTCAACGACCGCCTGATTGCGCTGGCCATCCGCGTGGCCGCCGGTGACGCGGCGCCGCCGCTGGCCACGTGGCTGTCGCCGGTGGTGGGCTTCGCGCTGTGGCCCTGGCTGTTCCTGCTGTTGGACGAACTTCGGCTGCGCTTGCGCGAGCGCGAGCGCGCCGGCTGAGCCCGCATGCGAGCCCCGCGCCGGCAAAAGCTGAAGAACCCGCAGGCTGAATCCGAGCAGTTCCGTCGGCGCGCGGCGCTGGGCTTCATCGGCATCGCCCTGGCCATGATCGGCCTGGCCGCCGGCTATTTCCGCCTGCAGGTGCTGCAGCACGAGGAATACCAGACGCGCGCGGAAGCCAACCGCATCAAGCCAAGGCCGATCGTGCCGGCGCGCGGACTCATCTACGACCGCAACGGCCGCCTGCTGGCCAACAACGTGCCCGCCTACCGGCTGGAAATCGTGCCCGAACAGGCGGGCGACCTTGATAAAACGCTGGCCGGCCTGGGCGAACTGGTGCAGCTGGACGCCGAGGACATCGAACGCTTCCGCCAAACCCGACGTGCCACGCGCGGCTTCCGTCCGATCCCGCTGAAGCTGCGCCTGGACGAAGGCGAACTGGCGCGCCTGGCGGTTAACCGGCATCGGTTTCCCGGCGTGGAAGTGGTGCCTTACCTCACGCGACGCTATCCGTATGGCCCGCTGTTCGCGCACATCATCGGCTACGTCGGGCGGGTGGACGTGGCGGACCTGGAAGCCATGGGCGACAGCCGCAACACGGCGCTTACCCACATCGGCAAGGCGGGCATCGAGCGGTTCCATGAGCTGCGGCTGCGCGGCGAGATTGGCTACGAAGAGATCGAGACCAATGTCGAAGGCCGCGCCCTGGGCGTGCTGCGACGCCACGACGCCAAGCCCGGGGCCGACCTGTACCTGAGCGTGGACGCGCGCCTGCAGCAGGCCATGGTGGATGCCTTCGAAGGAAAAGACGGCGCCGCGGTGGCGGTGGATCCGGCCACCGGTGAAGTGCTGGCCATGGTCAGCTTGCCCAGTTACGACCCCAATCTTTTCGTCAACGGCATCAGCCACAAGGACTGGCAGGCGCTGCAGGCGCCGGCGCGGCCGCTGTTCAACCGCAACGTGCTGGGCGGCTTCCCGCCGGGCTCCACCATCAAGCCGTTCATGGCGCTGGCGGGGCTGGAGCACGGGCTGCGCACGCCCGAGTCGCTGACGCTTTCCACCGGCGAGTTCTTCCTGCCCGGCCAGGCCCGCGGCTATCGCGACTGGCGGCCGGGCGGCCACGGCATGATCAACCTGCGCGAATCGCTGGCGCAGTCGGTGAACACCTACTACTTCAAGCTCGCGCTGGACCTGGGCGTGGAGCGGATGGACGCGTTCTTCGAGCGCTTCGGCTTCGGCAAGCCTACCGGCATCGACCTGAGCGGCGAGATTTCCGGCGTCCGGCCGTCGCGCGTCTGGAAGCGCCGCGAGCTCAACCAGGACTGGTATCCGGGCGATACCGTCAACGCTGCCATCGGCCAGGGCTATTGGGTTACGTCACCGCTGCAAATGGCGTCGGCCACGGCGGTGCTCGCCAACGGCGGCGTGCGCCAGCAGCTGCATCTGGTGCGCGAAAGCCAGGCGGGTTTCGACCAGCCGCGGGTGCCGGAGCCACGGCCGCCCAGCGTTCGCGTTGTGCCCGACGATGCCAACCTGCTGGCGGTGCGCGACGGCATGGTGGCGGTGATGCATAGCCCTTCCGGTTCGGCGCGCGCTTCCGGCGTCGGCGCGCCTTACCTGATCGCCGGAAAAACCGGCACCGTACAGCGCACCAGCCGCAAAGGCCTGGAGCGCATTGACCCGAACAAATTGCCCTATCACTTGCGACACCAGGCTTGGTTCATTGCGTTCGCGCCGGCCGACAACCCCACCATCGCGGTAGCGGTGCTGGTGGAGCACGGTGGCTCGGGCACGCGCGCGGCCGCGCCGGTGGCGCGCCGTATCCTCGATGCCTGGCTGGTGCCGCCGCCCGAGGATACCGTCCGGTGATCGCCCTGCTGCAGTGGCTGCGCGGGCTCCTGGCCCGCATCTTCGACAAGGTGGACCTGCCGCTGCTGCTGGGGCTGCTGGGCGTGATGTTCATAAGCCTGGTGGTGCTGGCCAGCGCGTCGGGCGAGAACTCGCGACTGGTGCTCTCGCAGGCGGTGCGCTTTGCGGTGGGGCTGGGCGCGTTGGTGCTGATCTCGCGCATCCCGCCGGCGAGGCTGCGGGTGTGGACGCCGCCGGCCTTCGCCGCCAGCCTGGTGCTGCTGGCGCTGGTCTTCGTTTTCGGCTCGGGCCGCAGCGCCAACCTGTGGCTGGACCTGGGCCTGTTCTACCTGCAGCCGGGCGAACTGCTGAAGCTCTCGGTGCCGATGATGCTGGCCTGGTACCTGCACGGTGCGGTGCTGCCGCCGCGCTGGGGCGCGCTGGCAGTGTGCGCCGCCATCATCGGCCTGCCGGTGGGCATGATCATCCTGCAGCCCGACCTGGGCACGGGCATGTTGGTGGCTGCCTCCGGCGTATTCGCTATTTTCCTCGCCGGCATCGCCTGGTGGCGCATCGGCCTGTTTGCCGCGCTGGGGCTGGCGTCGCTGCCGGTGGGCTGGCAGATGCTGATGCCCTACCAGCGCGACCGCATCCTCACTTTCCTCAATCCCGAATCCGACCCCTTGGGCGCGGGCTGGAACATCATCCAGTCCAAGATCGCGATCGGCTCGGGCGGGTTCAGCGGCAAGGGTTGGGGGCAGGGCAGCCAGTCGCACCTGGATTTCCTGCCCGAGCACACCACGGATTTCATTTTTTCCGTGCTCAGTGAGGAATGGGGCTGGCTGGGCGTGGTGGTGCTGCTGGCGCTGTACCTGTTCATCGTGGCGCGCTGCCTGTGGATAGCCTCCGAGGCCCGGGACGGCTACGCGCGGCTGCTGGCCGGCGCGCTGGCGATGACCTTCTCGGTGTACGTGCTGGTGAACGGCGGCATGGTGGCCGGACTGCTGCCGGTGGTGGGCGTGCCGATGCCGCTGCTGAGCTACGGCGGCACCTCGGCGGTGTCGCTGCTGGCGGGATTTGGCATGGTGATGTCGGTGCAGGCGCACCGCAAATTCATGGGCTAGCGCCGCGCTATGCGGCCGTTCTGGCGGCCTCTCGTGGTAAATTACCGGAACTCGCAACCGATGCCCGCCATGCCCCGACTCGCCCTTCGCCTGCTCGCCCCGTTGCTGCTGCTGGCCAGCGCCGCGACCTTCGCCCAGCCCGCTCCCGACCCTGCGCTTCGCGCCAGCTTCATTGCCGAGGCGGCGGAAAAATACGGCCTGGAGCCACAGGCCATCGAATCCTGGCTCGGCCAGGCCGAGCACCGGCAAAGCATTGTTGACGCGATGTCGCGCCCGGCCGAATCGGTGAAAACCTGGAAACAGTACCGGCCGATCTTCATCACGGATGGCCGCATTGCCGGCGGGCAAGCCTTCCTGGCCAAGCATCGCGAAGCGCTTGCCAAGGTGCAGGCCGACACCGGCGTGCCGGCGGAGATGGTGGTGGCCATCATCGGCGTGGAAACCAGCTACGGCGGCAACACCGGCAGCTACCGCGTGCTGGACGCGCTTTACACGCTGGGTTTTTTCTATCCGGTCAGCGGCAAACCCGAGCAGGTTGAGCGCGAGGCGATGCGCGGCAAGTTCTTCCGCGACGAACTGGCGCAGGTGATGCTGCTGGCCCGCGAAGAGCAGTTGGACTTGGCTACGATCAAGGGCAGCTATGCCGGCGCGATGGGCTTTGGGCAGTTCATGCCTTCCAGCTACCGCGCCTACGCCCGCGATGGCAGCGGCGACGGCCGTCGCGACCTGTTCAATTCCCTGCCCGATGTGTTTGCTTCGGTGGCCAATTATTTCGTCGCCCACGGCTGGCGCGCCGGCGAACCAGTGGTGGCGCGGGCGCAGAAGGCCGAAGGTGCGGCGCCGTTCGTACCCGAGACCTGGGAAGCCAAGTTCAGCTTGGCCGAATTGGGCGAGAAGGGCTTCCGGCCGCTGATGGCCCAGGGCCACGACCTGCCGGCAACGTTGCTCACCTTCGAGGGCAATGAAGGCACCGAGCATTGGCTGGGCTTCCGCAATTTCTACACCATCACTCGCTACAACCGCTCGCCGATGTACGCCATGGCGGTGTACCAGCTCTCGCGGGAAATCGCCGCCGAGCCGGCTGCTGCCGCGGCGCCATGAGGGCAAGCCTGGGCCTGCTAGTACTGGCGCTGCTGGCCGGCTGTGCCGACAAACCAGTGAAACCCGCGCCCGGTGCGCCGGCGCCGGCCATTCGCGCGCCGCAGGCCGCCGCGCAGGCCGCGCCCGGTATCGCTCCCGCCTGCTTGCAGGTGCGCGAGCACCGCGATGAGGACTACACGCCCGGCGGACTCTATGCTCCCGGCGTCAGCGACAGCGCGCCGCAGCACGCACTCGACATCAGCGGCATCGCTGAGCCGCAGCCGCGCGCCGAACCGGCCTCGGCCTACGGCAATCGTTCGCCCTACACCGTGCTTGGGAAGAGCTATCAGGTGCTGCCCCGGGCCGACGGCTACGTCGAGCGCGGGCTGGCCTCGTGGTATGGCCAGAAATTCCACGGCCGGCAGACGTCCAGTCGCGAGGTCTACGACATGTGCAGCTTCAGCGCCGCGCACAAGTCGCTGCCGCTGCCCAGCTACGTGCGCGTGACCAACCTGGACAATGGCCGCAGCGCCATCGTGCGGGTGAACGATCGCGGCCCGTTCCATGCAGGCCGCATCATTGACCTGAGCTACGCCGCCGCGGTGAAACTTGGCGTGGACCGCACCGGTACGGCGCGCGTGGAAGTGCGCGCACTCACCGGCGGCGCCGACCTCGGCGCCAGCGCGCCACCTCTCCAGCCTGCCGCCGTGGCTATCGCGTCGGACCAGCCCCAGTTGATCCAGGTAGGTGCCTACGGCGAGCGCGACAGTGCCCGCCGCATCGCCGACCAGCTGAAGGCAGCCGGCATCAAGGACGTCGAAGTGGACGGCGTGCGCGTGGGCGTGAACCTGCTCTGGCGCGTCCGCGTCGGCCCAGTGGCGCCCGACGCCATCGACGACGTGCTGGGGCGCATACGCGCACTGGGCCTGCCCAGCCCGCGCGTGTTCAGCCAATGAGGTTTAGCATTGAAACATTGCCCCGGCAGGCCCTGCGCCTGCCCATGATTTGGAGCCACTCCCGGATGTCTGTTACCCGTCTTTGCACCCTCTTCCTGGCCGGCCTGCTGGCCAGCGCCGTTGCCGCCCAGACGCCGGCGCCGCAGCCGCAGCCGCAGCCCGCACCGCAGCCCGCACCGCAGCCCGCGGCGGCCGCCGCGCAGCCGGCGCCGATGCCGTCCGCACCGGTCCCGAAGGGCCGGGCCTGGATACTCATGGACCACATCAGCGGCCAGGTGCTGGCGGGCGAGAACATCGACCAGCCGTTGGAGCCGGCCAGCATCACCAAGGTGATGACCTCCTACGTGGTGGCGGCGGAAATGCGCGCCGGCAAGATCAAGTCCACCGACATGGTGCGCATCAGCGAGAACGCCTGGCGTTCCGGCGGTGCCGGCACCGACGGCAGCTACAGCGCGCTGGCCATCAACTCCGAGGTCAAGCTCGACGACGTGCTGCACGGCCTGGTCATCCAGTCCGGCAACGACGCCGCCATCGCGCTGGCCGAGCACGTGGCCGGCAGCGAAGCCGCCTTCGTTGATCTGATGAACGCCTATGCCGCCCGCATCGGCATGAAGAATACGCACTTCGCCAACGCCCACGGGCTTTCGGCAGAAGGCCACGTGATGAGTGCGCGCGATATCGCCCTGATGTCGCGCGCGCTGATCAGCGAGTTCCCCGAGCACTACGCGCTCTACAAGATCAAGGAATTCACCTTCGGCGGCATCCAGCAGTGGAATCGCAACGGCCTGCTGTGGAAGGACGCCAGCGTGGACGGCATCAAGACCGGCCATACCTCCGCCGCGGGCTACTGCTTAGCCGCGTCAGCCAAGCGGGGCGACCAGCGCCTGATCTCGGTGGTGCTGGGCATTGATACCGAAAGCCGCAGCGAAGGCTTCAAGGCCCGCGAAGAGGGCAACCTGGCGCTGCTCAACTGGGGCTTCCGCTTCTTCGAAACCCACACCGTGTACGAAGCCGGCGCCAAAGTAGCCGACCAGGCGCTGTGGCGCGGCGTGGCGCCCACCGTGGCACTGGGCGTGGCCGAGCCCCTGCGGGTGACCCTGCCGCGCGGCCGCTATGGCGAGCTCAAGCCCAGCATGGACGTGCCCAAGAACCTGCTGGCGCCCATTGCCAAGGGCCAGGCCATCGGCACGCTGCGGCTCTCGCTGGACGGCAAGGTGGTGGCCGAGCGCCCGCTGGTGGCGCTGGCCGACGTTGCCGAAGGCGGCTTCTTCAAGCGCATGAACGATGATTTCTGGCTGTGGTGGGCAAGCGAATAAGCCTGCGATGACTTCATCTCCCGACAGCCCCGGCCAAGGCTTCCAGTTCCCCGGCGTGTTTGAAATCTGCGCCATGGGTTCGGCCGAGGCCGACCTGCACCTGGTGATGCCGATGGTGCTCGAGGCGCTGGGGCTCACGATGTATCCCGACCGGATGACGATGAAGCCCTCGGCCAAGGGCAACTACGTGTCGGTCACCCTGGTGTTCGAAGCGCATTCGCGCGAGGACTACGACGCGGCCCACGGCGCCCTGCGCGAGCACCCGGCGGTGAAGTGGACGCTGTAGCGGCCGCCGCGTCGGCGCCAGCCGCCGCCACCCACCCCGCGCCGCGCCACTGGACCGTGCGTGAACTCGGCCGCCAGCCCTATGAGCCGGTGTGGCGCGCCATGCAGCGCTTCACCGATGCCCGCGGCCCCGACACCGACGACGAGCTGTGGCTGGTGGAACACGATCCGGTGTTCACCCTGGGCCAGGCCGGCAGGCCCGAGCACCTGCTGGCGCCCGGCGACATTCCGGTGGTGCAGGTGGATCGGGGCGGCCAGGTCACGTATCACGGCCCCGGGCAAATCGTCGCGTATCCGCTGGTGGACCTGCGCCGGTTGGGCTTGGGCGTGCGCGAGCTGGTTTGCCGGATTGAACAGGCGGTGATCGACGCGCTGGCCGGGCAGGGCATCGCCGCGGCCCGCAAAGACGGTGCGCCCGGCCTGTACGTGGATGGCGCCAAGATCATGGCGCTGGGCCTGCGCGTGCGGCGCGGCTGCAGCTTCCACGGCCTGGCCTTGAACGTGGACATGGACCTGGAGCCGTTCCAGCGGATCAATCCCTGCGGTTTTCACGGGCTGGAAGTGACCTCGGTGCTAAAGTTGGCCAGCTCGGGCAACCCTGCCGCGCTCAAGCCCGCCCTGGTCCAGGCGCTGTCCCGGGGCTTGGGCCTGGGGCCGTGTTTTTCGCCCGAATTGCCCGCCCTGACCCCCTCCGTCTGAGCCCCACTCCATGTCCGACTCCGCCGCCAAGACCATCCCGCTGGTGCTCTCCTCGCCGCTGGTGGAGGGCGCCAAGCAGTTGGGCGGCGACAAGATCGGCCGCAGCCCGGTGACGTTCGACGCCAGCGCGCCGGTGCTGCGCAAGCCCAGCTGGATCCGCGTGCGCATTCCCGCCGGCAACGCCGTGGCCAAGCTCAAGAGCAAGCTGCGCGAGAACCGCCTGGTGACCGTGTGCGAGGAAGCCAGCTGCCCGAACATCCACGAGTGCTTCAGCCACGGCACCGCGACTTTCATGATCCTGGGCGAGGTCTGCACCCGCCGCTGCAGCTTCTGTGACGTCGCCCACGGCCGGCCCAAGCCGCCCGACGCCGGCGAGCCGGCCAGCCTGGCGCGCACGGTGGCCGACATGGGCCTGCGCTACGTGGTCATCACTTCGGTGGATCGCGATGACCTGCGCGACGGCGGCGCCCAGCATTTCGTCGACTGCATCCGCGAGGCGCGCGGGCTTTCGCCGCAGCTAAAGATCGAAATCCTCACGCCCGACTTCCGCGGCAAGGGCCGGATGGAGCGCGCGTTGGCCATCCTGGCCACGAATCCGCCGGACGTGTTCAACCACAACCTGGAAACCGTGCGTGAGCTCTACGCCAACGTCCGGCCCGGCGCCGACTACGACTGGTCGCTGCAGCTGCTGCAGCGCTTCAAGGCGCAGCATCCGGCGCTGCCCACCAAGTCGGGGATCATGCTGGGGCTCGGCGAAGAGTTCGACCAGGTGCTGGGCGCGCTGCGCGACCTGCGCGCGCACGACGTGGACATGGTGACCATCGGCCAGTACCTGCAGCCCACGCCGCACCACCACCCGGTGCTGCGCTACTGGACGCCTGACGAGTTCAAGGCGCTGGAAGTGGCCGGGATGGCAATGGGCTTCACCCACGTCGCCTCCGGGCCGATGGTGCGCTCGTCCTACCACGCCGACCGAATGGCGGCTGAAGCCGGTTTTGTCGCCGAGCCCGCCTGAACGGTTGCCCGCGTACCATTCGCCCCAGAGCGCCGCCATCACTTACGGCACACGCCCCGCCGCCCCGTCGGGCGCAAGCTCACCCCCTACGATTCCGGATCCCCTCCATGCTCAAGCCCAAGCTGATCGCCCTCGCCGCCGCCCTGCCGCTGGCCCTCGCCCTCGGTGCCAATGCGGTGCCGGCCGCGACCCCCGGAGCGATGGCGCCCGCCGCCGCCAGCTTCCAGCCCACCGACGCGCAGGCCGCGGCCGCCCGCCTGGTCTACGGCATCCTGTCCGACAGCCGCTACGTCTACCGCGCCAAGCCGCTGGACGATGCGCTGTCCACCGAAATCCACCGCCGCTACCTCGAATCGCTCGACGGCCAGAAGCTGTTCTTCACCCAGGCCGACATCGCCCGCTTCCAGGGCTACGCCGCCGGCCATGACGACGCCATCAAGAACCAGCAACTCGACCCGGCCTACGACATCTTCACCACCTACGTGAAGCGGGTGGACCAGCGCGTGGCGTTCGCGCGCCAGCTGCTGGCCAAGCCGTTCGATTTCAGCACCGATGAAACCTGGGCCTACGACCGCGAGGACGCGCCCTGGGCCGCCGACGGCGCCGAGCTGGACCGGCAGTGGCGCAAGTACGTCAAGAACGACGTGCTGCGCCTGAAGCTGGCCGGCCGCAGCCAGGAAGAAATCCGCAAGACCCTGGACAAGCGCTACGCCGGCCTGGGCGAGCGCGTCCATGAGCTGCGCGACGACGACGTGTTCGAGATGTTCATGAACGCGTACGCCACCTCCATCGATCCGCACACCAGCTACATGTCGCCGCGCAGCGCCGAGAACTTCAACATGCAGATGCGGCTGTCGCTGGAGGGCATCGGCGCGGTGCTGCAGCGGCAGGAAGAGTTCGTGGTCATCCGCACCATCGTCCCGGGTGGCCCGGCCGGCACTGGCGGCAAGCTCAAGGCGGGCGATCGCGTGGTGGCCGTGGGCCAGGGCGCCGACGGCCCGATGGTGGACGTGGTGGGCTGGCGCATCGACGACGTGGTGGAGAAGATCCGCGGCAAGAAAGGCACCCAGGTGCGCCTGGACGTGCTGCCCGCCGACGCCGGCACCGACATCGCCCCGCAGCGCGTGAGCATCGTCCGCGACAAGGTGAAGCTGGAGGAGCAGGCGGCGCAGAAGCGCGTGATCGACGTCGGCGGCCGCCGCATTGGCGTGATTGAACTGCCCACGTTCTACCTGGATTTCGAAGCCAAGCGGCGCGGCGACAAAGACGCCCGTTCGGCCACCGCCGACGTCGCCCGCCTGCTGCGCGAACTGCGCGCCGAGAAAGTGGACGGCGTGGTCGTGGACCTGCGCGACAACGGCGGCGGCTCGCTGGTGGAAGCGGTGGAGCTCACCGGCCTGTTCATCGACCAGGGCCCGGTGGTGCAGGTGCGCGAAACCGGCGGCCGCGTCAGCGTGCAGGCCGACGACCTCACCGGCGTGGCGTGGGACGGCCCGCTGGCCGTGCTGGTGAACCGCAGTTCGGCCTCGGCGTCGGAGATTTTTGCCGCCGCTATCCAGGACTACGGCCGCGGCCTGATCATCGGCGAGCCCACTTTCGGCAAGGGCACCGTGCAGAGCCTTATTGATCTGGACCGGTTCCCGCGCAGGGACGAAACCAAGTTCGGCCAGGTCAAGCTCACCGTCGCGCAGTTCTTCCGCGTCGATGGTGGCACCACCCAGCATGCCGGCGTGGTGCCTGACCTGCAGTTCCCGGTCAGCCTGGACGCCAGCGAGTACGGCGAGAGCAGCTTCGACAACGCGCTGCCCGCCACCCGCATTGCCCTGGCGCCGCATGCCAATGTCGGCAACTTCGCCGCGCTCGCCCCGCAGCTGCTCGCGAAGCACGACGCGCGCGTGGCCAAGGATGCCGAGTTCAGCTGGTGGGCGCAGGACGTGGCTACGTTCCGGGCCGAGCGCGACAAGAAAACCCTGTCGCTGAACGAAGACGTGCGCCGCGCCGAGCGCGACCGGCTGGACGCGGAGCGCAAGCAGCGCGAAGCCGACCGCAAGGCGGCGGGATTGGACGCCGATTCTCTCGCCCGGGCCGACGATGGCCTGTCCAGCAGCGAGCGCAGCGTGGCTTCGCAGGCCGCCGACGAGGAAGCCGCCAAGACCCGCCCGGATCCGCTGCTGCGCGAGGCTGCCGCCATCCTGGCCGACGCGCTGGGCCTGCTGTCGGCCGATCGCGAACTCACCGCGCAGGTGCTGCCGGTGACACGCCAGCCCACGATCTGGGCGCAGTAGGCAACGCCGCAAGATACGGATAGCCGGCGCGGTTCGCGCCGGCTAGCCTGAGCGCATGGAACTCGCCAACGCGCCACAGCCCGACCCCCGCCTTGAACGCGCTCGCCGCCTGCTCGACCAGCAGGCGCTGGGACTTGACGCCCTGGGCGCCGCCGTGGGGCTCAGCCCCAGCCACCTGCAGCGGCTGTTCCGCCAGCACTTCGGCCTCAGTCCGGCCGAGTACCTCGCGCAGCGGCGCCTGGCCACGCTCAAGCGCGGCCTGCGTCGTGGCCAGCCAGTGACACACGCGCTCTACGACGCTGGCTACGGCTCGCCCAGCCGCGTTTACGAAGATGGTGCCGCGCGCCTGGGCATGCCGCCGTTGGCCTATGGTCGCGGTGGCGCCGGCTTGGACATTCGCTATGCCCTGGTGGACACGGCCCTGGGCCAGGCGCTGGTGGCCGCCACCGCGCGCGGTATCTGCGCGGTGGCGCTGGGTGAGGACGCCGCGGCCCTGGAGCGTGAGCTGCGCGATGAATTCCCGCAGGCGCAGCTGCAGCGCGTGGACAGTGGCCGCGATGAGTTCCTGGCGCCGCGCCTGCGGGCGGTGGCCGATGCCCTGGCGCAGAAACACGCCAGCGTGCCGGTGGAGCTGATTGGCACCGCGTTCCAGCAGCGGGTGTGGCAGGCGCTGATGCGCATCCCTGCAGGCGAGACCCGCAGCTATGCCCAACTGGCCGCCAGCCTGGACGCGCCCAAGGCCTCGCGCGCGGTGGCCGGCGCCTGCGCCAGCAACCGGGTGGCGGTGCTTGTGCCCTGCCATCGCGTCATTCGCGGCGATGGTTCGCTGGGCGGCTATCGCTGGGGCCTGCCGCGCAAACAGGCCTTGCTGGCTGCGGAAGCGGCGCCGGCCGCCGCCAGCAAGACCCCGCGCGCATGAATTTGCCCAAGCCGGGAGCGCCCTCGGCCTTTTCCGTCGGCCTGGCGCTGACCTCGGTGTATCTGGTGTGGGGCTCCACTTACCTAGCCATCCGCGTCGGGCTGGAGGGCTACCCGCCGTTCCTGATGGGCAGCCTGCGCTTCCTGGCGGCCAGCCTGGCGTTCTACGCGTTCCTGCGCTGGCGCGGCCACGCGCCGCCCACCCGCGCGCAGTGGCGCAACGCCGCGGTGATGGGCCTGTTCATGATGCTGCTGGGCAACGGGCTGGTGAATTTCGCCGAACAGTCGGTGTCCTCAGGTCTGGCGGCGATCGCCGTGGCCTCGATGCCGCTGTGGGCGGCGCTGTTCGGCGTCATGAAGCGCGAGCATCCCAGCCGCGGCGAATGGTTGGGCTTGGCGATCGGTTTCATCGGCGTGGTGTGGCTCAACCTGGGCAGCGAGATGCGCGCGAGCACCGGCGGCATGTTGGCGCTGCTGCTGGCGCCGATCGCGTGGGCCTGGGGGTCGATTTGGAGCCGCGGGCGCGACTTGCCCGCGCCCTTCATGAGCACCGCGGCGCAGATGCTCTGCGGTGGCCTGGCGATGGGGGCCTTGGGGCTGGCCTTGGGCGAACGCATCACCGAAGTGCCGCCGCTGCGCGCCACGCTGGCGGTGGGCTATCTCGCGGCTTTCGGTTCGATCGTCGGTTTCAGCGCCTACATCTGGCTGCTGCACCACGTGCGGCCAGCGCTGGCCACCAGCTATGCCTATGTGAACCCGCCCATCGCCGTGCTGCTGGGCGTACTTCTGCTGGGTGAGCGGGCCCAGCCCAGCGCGATCGGCGCGATGGCGGTGATCCTGGCCGGTGTGCTGATCATCACCCGCGCCAAGGCGCGCGTGGCCTGAAGGTTCAGACGGAGCGCCCGCTTTCCTTGGGCGCGGCCGCACCGTCGCAGGAAGGCACCTGTTCGGCGCAGTGCTCCTGCGCGGCCTGTACCGGCTGCAGTCGCGAGCGCCGCCAGCCGTCCAGCGCGTAGATGCCCAGCGCCAGCCAGATGCAGCCGAAGCCCAGCGCCTGGGTGCGGGTGAAATCTTCGCCCAGCAGCCACACGCCGCTGATCAACTGCAGGGTGGGCGCGATGTACTGCAGGATGCCGACCAGCGAATACGGAATGCGGCGAGCGCCGTAGGCAAAGCCAATCAGCGGCAGCGCGGTGAGCGCGCCGCCGAACACCAGCAGCGCATCGCTGCGCCAGCCGGTCTGGCCGAACGCGCCCACGCCCTGGGCCTGCGCCCAGCCCAGCCAGGCCAGCGCCGGCAGCAGCAGGATCAGGCTTTCGATGGCCAGGCCCGGCACCGCGTCCACGTTGGCCACTTTGCGGATCAAGCCGTAGAACGCGAAGCTGAAAGCCAGCGTCAGGGCGATCCACGGCGGGTTGCCGTGCAGCAGCGCGAGCCACAGCACGCCGACGCCGGCCAGGGCCACGGCGGTCCACTGCGCGCGATTCAGGCGCTCGCCCAGCACCAGCACGCCAATCAGCACGTTCACCAGCGGGTTGATGAAGTAGCCCAGGCTGGCGTCCACCACCCGGCCGTTGGTGACGGCCCAGATGTAGATGCCCCAGTTGACGCTGATCAGCAGGCTGCTGGCCAGCAGCATCCAGCCCACCCGCGGCCGCGACAGCGCGGTGCGCAGCCAGCCCCAGCCTTCGCGCAGCACCAGGAAACCGACCACGAACAGCGCGCACCAGACGATGCGGTGGGAAATGATCTGCAGCGACGGCACGTGCTTGAGCAGGTACCAGTACAGCGGGAACACGCCCCAGAGCACATACGAAGCGATGGCGGCCATCAGGCCGGGGCGGTGCAGGGCAGGGGCAGTGGCGGTCACGAAAGGCTCCAGGGCGGCGTCGGCATTATCCGCTCCCTTGTGGCGGCGTGTCCTTCGGCAAGCTGGAAAGCTTGTCGCAGCGCCGTCCCCCACACACGTGGTATCGCTGCCCGGCGTCTTGCTAAGCGCCATCCATGGCAGCAAACGCCGGCCGCTACGGGCCTCCTGCCCTTCGCTTCTGCGATACCACGTGTGTGGAGGCCGTCGCCCTGGAGTTCGTGGTGCACCGAAGCCAAAGAGCCAAGAACGGTGATAACGGTGCCAGATCCCCG
>JANNQY010000069.1:0-4678 GCA_031400995.1 Lysobacteraceae bacterium | reverse complement strand
ACGGTAAGCGCGACCAAGGCATACAGCTGGTGGCGTGGATCGGGCAGGCCCAGGCCCGCCAGGAAGGACTCGCGCTGGTTCACCACCACGTCCACCGCTACGCCAATCAGCAGTTCGGGCAGCACGTCAAAAAACTTGTTGAGCACCGAATACACCGTGGCCAGGACCACGTTGCGGCGCTGTGGCCGGGCGAAACCGGCGAGCCGGCGCAGGGGGTGTTGACGGGGCATTCGAGGGTCCTGGCGGGGCCGGGCGGGTGCAAACGGCAGGCGCTAAGTGTCCCACGGCGCTACACTGTGGCCATGCTGATTGCCTTCAATAAACCCTACGACGTGCTCTGCCAGTTCACCGACAGCGCGCAGCCGCCCCGCCCCACGCTGGCGGGCTACACCCTGCCGCCGGATGTTTACGCCGCCGGGCGGCTGGACCAGGATTCCGAGGGCCTGCTGCTGCTGTCCGACGACGGCCCGCTGATCGCCCGCATCAGTTCGCCCAAGTTCCACTGGCCCAAGACCTACCTGGTGCAGGTGGAGGGACAGGCCGGCGACGAGCACCTGGCCCAGCTGCGCACCGGCGTCACGCTGGCCGACGGACTCACCCGCCCGGCCAAGGCCCAGGTGCTGATTGGCGCGCCGGATTGGCTGTGGCCGCGCGACCCGCCGGTGCGCGCACGCAAGACCGTGCCCGACAGCTGGCTGGAGCTCACCATCACCGAAGGCCGCAACCGCCAGGTGCGGCGCATGGTCGCTGCGGTCGGGCTGCCCTGCCTGCGGCTGCTGCGCATTGCCGTGGGGCCGCACCGGCTGGAAGGCCTGGCGCCCGGGCACTGGCGCAAGCTGGTCCAGTAAGCGGCTGTCGCGCGCGCCGGCGCTTGGGGCAAGATGGCCCCAGCCCGCGCCCTAGCGGCGCGCCCGTACTCAACCGGAGTGTCCCGCATGACCAAGCTGCCACTGCTCGCCATCGCCATTCTCCTGGCGCTGGCGCCTGTTTCCGTCGCCGCCGCTGCTCAGAACAGCGCAGCACCGGTCGCGTCCGCGCAGGTGCCCAATGCCCAGCTGCACGCACTGTTCGAAGCCGACTGGCAGCGTTCGCTGGAAGACAACCCGCTGATGGCCACCTACCTGGGCGATCGGCGCTACAACGCCCTGTTGCCCGACCTGTCGTCCGCCGCCGTGGTGCAGCGCCAAGCCGCCACCCGCGCTTCGCTGGCCAGCCTGCTTGCGATTGACCGCGCCACGCTCAGTCCGGCCGACCAGCTCAACCACGATCTGTATCGCGAACAGCTGGAAACCGACATCGCCGGCTTCGCCTTTCCCACCCACCTGATGCCGGTGAGCCAGCAGGGCGGCCCGCACTTGCTGGCGGTGCGGATGGCGCCGGCGCTGCGCTTCGACAGCGCCAAGGACTACGCCGACTGGACCGCCCGGCTGCGCGGCTACGGCGACTTCGTCGACCAAGCCATTGCCCTGATGCGCGAGGGTATCGCCGCCGGCTGGGTACCGCCGAAAGCCGTGATGCAGCGCGTACCGGCGCAGATCGCCGCGCAGCGCGTGGCCACGGCCGAACAGAGCAGTTTCTACGCGCCGTTCCTGAAGATGGACGCACGCGTTCCCGCCGCCGAACAGGCGCAACTGCGCGCCGAGGGGCGGGCCGCCGTGGACGAAGTGGTGCTGCCGGCGCTGGCGCGCTTCGAGGCGTTCTTCAACGATACCTACCTGCCGGCCACGCCAGCATCGGTGGCCACCGGTGATCTGCCGGATGGGCGCGCCTACTACGACCACCTGGCGCGGCTTTACACCACCACCGACCTGAGCGCCGACGCCATCCACGCCATTGGCCTGAAGGAAGTGGCGCGCATCCGCGGCGAGATGGAGAAGATCCGCGAGGAGGTCGGCTTCGACGGCAACCTCGCGGCCTTCTTCACCCACCTGCGCACCGATCCGAAGTTCTTCCACACCGACCCGCAGGCGCTGCTGGCCGACTACCGCGCGCTCAGCCGCCGCATCGACCCGGAACTGGTGAAAGTGATCGGCCTGCTGCCGCGCACGCCCTACGGCATCATTCCTATTCCCGACGCGATCGCACCGGACACCACCACGGCTTACTACCAGCAGCCCTCGGCCGACGGCCTGCGTGCGGGCTACTACTACGTGAACCTGTACAAGCCCGAGTCGCGCCCGCGCTGGGAAATGGTGCCGCTGTCGCTGCACGAGGCCGTGCCCGGGCACCACCTGCAGATCGCGCTGTCGCAGGAAATGCCGGACCAGCCGATGTTCCGGCGCCAGGGCGGTTTCACCGCCTTCATCGAAGGCTGGGGCCTGTACGCCGAGCGCCTGGGCTACGACATGGGCCTGTACGACGACCCCTACGATCGCATGGGCCAGCAGGCCTACGACATGTGGCGCGCGGTGCGGCTGGTGGTGGACACCGGCCTGCATTCCAAGGGCTGGACGCGGCAGCAGGCGATCGATTACTTCAAGGCCAACGCGCCCAAGTCCGAGCTCGACATCACCAACGAGATCGACCGCTACATCAGCACGCCGGGCCAGGCCCTGGCCTACAAGATCGGCCAGCTCAAGCTCAGTGAACTGCGCGCCCGCGCCGAAACCCAGCTGGGCGACCGCTTCGACCTGCGCGCCTTCCATGACGCCGTCCTCGGCGGCGGCGCCCTGCCCCTGTCCGTGCTCGAGGCCCGCATGACCGCCTGGCTGGCCACCCAGGAAACGGCTTCAGAGTGAGTTCCGCACTGCCGTAACGGCGTCAGGGTGAGTTCTGGGAACTCACTCTGACACCGTTAGCTCACTTGGCGGATTTCTTGGCCGGGGCCTTCTTGGCAGCGGCTTTTTTAGCGGGGGCTTTTTTTGCAGCAGCCGGCTTGGCCGTGGCCTTCTTGGCGACCACTTGCTTGGAGGCCGACTTCTTGGCGGCGGGCTTGGCGGCTGCAGCGGCCTTGCGGCGCTTGTTCACCGCGTACACCGCGGCGCCAACAGCGGCCAGTGCGGCCGCGGTGACGGCGGCGCCGACCGGATGTTTGCGCACGGTTTTGGCGGCGGACGCGCCGCCTTTCTTGATGGCCGCCAGGCCAGCACCGGCGCCAACCAGCGCGCTGGCTTTGCCGGCCAGGTCGGAATCCTTCCACGCCTTCTTGGCCATGGCGGTGCCATCGCTGAGCGTGGCCAGCGCAGTGGAAATAATCTTGTCGGTCTTGCTCATCGGGACTCTCCGGAACGGTGGGAACACGGGACGCGGACTAGCCAACACAGACTACCCCCAAAGACATGAACGGATCACCGCAACGCCGCCGGCCTCAGGTGCCGCGCGGCTTGGCGCGGTGGGTGGCGACGGCGGTCCACGGATCCTCGGGCCAAGGGTGACGCGGGTAACGGCCCTTCATTTCCCGGCGCACTTCCGGGTAGGTGTTCTGCCAGAAACTGCGCAGGTCCTGGGTCACCTGCAGCGGTTTGCCGCCCGGCGACAGCAGGTGCAGGGTGAGCGGCACCTGGCCGTTGGCAATGCGCGGCGTGTCGGCGAGCCCGAAGAGTTCCTGCAGCTTAACCGCCAGCACCGGCGCCCGGCCGTGCGCGTAGTCGATGCCGCGCTCCATGCCCGAAGGCACCGTGATCCGGCGCGGTGCCAGCGCGTCCACCTGCTGGCGCAGCGCCCACTCCAGTCCTGATTTCAATGCCTCGCCCAGCGCCTCCTCGCCCAGCGCATCCAGTCGCGTCATGCCGGTAAAGGCCGGCTTCAGCCAGCTTTCGCGGGTGGCCAGCAGCGCCTGCTCGGACAGGTCGGGCAGCCCCAGCGCCGGCAGCCACTCGCGCAGGCAGCGCACGCGCTCGCGCCACTGCTGCAGCGCTTCGGTCCAGGGCAAGGCATCGAGCCCCAGCTCGCCCACCGCGTCACACAGCGCCTGCGCGGCCAGCGCTGGATCAGGGCGGCCGGCCGGCTTGCTCTCCAGTGTGATCTTGTCGAAGCGTCGCTCGCGCCGCGCCACCAGCGCGCGCGCAGTGGCGTCCCAGCGCACCACGTCGCCTTCGAAGAAACGCTCGGGGAACTCGCGCATCAGCCGCGCCTCGTCCACCGGGGCGGCGCGCAGCACCAGCGAGTCCTTGGCCTCGAAGCGCAGTTCGCTGGCAACGATCCACGGCTCGCCGTAAAGCGCGCTGTCGTCGAACAGGCGCGCCATGCGGCCGTTGGCCAGCTGGTAGCGGCGCGGTTCACTGGGATGCTGGCGGGCGATGCGCTCCGGGAACGCGTGCAGCAGCAGATCGCCCAGCAGGTGGGCTGGCGCATCGCGCGGTGGCAGTGCGTCGCAGCGCAGGCGCCGGCGCCACTGTTTGGCGGCCGCGTCGATGGCCGCCAGCGCGCCGCGATGGGCGTCGTCGGGCGCGCGGCCGCTGCGGAAGGCGGCCAGCGCCTGCCAGCGGCTGGCGATGTCGTCGCGGGGTCCGGGCGCGGACCCGGCTTGGGGCCGGCGGCCGTGCAGGGGATCGCGCGCCTCCACCAAGGCTGCCAGGTCGCAGGCCAGCGCACGCTCCACCGGATCGCGCGGGGCGCACAGCATGGCCGCCAGCCGCGGATGCGTGCCCAAGCCCAGCAGCTGGCGTCCGAAGGCGGTGATGCGGGCGTCGGCGTCGAGCCCGCCCAGCCGCTGCAGCAGTTCGCGCGCGGCGGCCAG
>JANNQY010000068.1:0-3527 GCA_031400995.1 Lysobacteraceae bacterium | reverse complement strand
GAGGTGGCCGCCCGCCTGCGCGCCGACCAGAGCCGCTCGCTGGTGGTGGGCGTGTGCCTGACCATGGCCGTGGTGTGGCTGGTGCTGGCGTCGGTGGCCGGCTTGACCGCGTCCATCAAGATGCACGCGCCTGATTGGTGGGTGGGCGAGGCCTGGATCACCTTCGGCCGCATCCGCCCCATCCACCTGAACCTGGTGGCCTACGGCTGGTGCTCGATGGCCGGCATCGGCGTGGCGCTGTGGTTGATTCCGCGCCTGCTCAAGACCGAGCTGGTTGGGGCGCGCTATGCGCTGCTGGGGGGCGCGTTGTGGGCGGTGGGCGTGGCGGCCGGCACCGTCGCGTTGGCCATGGGCTACTCGGACGGCCTGGAATGGCTGGAATACCCCTGGCAGATCGACGCCCTGCTGGTGGTCGGCGGCGCCCTGGTGGGCTTCCCGATGTGGCTCACGCTGCTGCGGCGCCGCGTGGCGCACCTGTATGTGTCGGTCTGGTACATCGCCGCCGGGCTGCTGTGGTTCCCGGTGCTTTTCCTGGTGGCCAATTGGCCGGGGCTGCATTTCGGGGTTCAACAGGCCACCATGAACTGGTGGTACGGCCACAACGCGCTGGGCTTGTGGTTCACGCCGCTGGCTCTGGCGGCGTCTTACTACTTCATTCCCAAAGTACTGGGCAAGCCCATCCATTCCTACAACCTGTCGCTGCTGGGCTTCTGGTCATTGGCCTTCTTCTACAGCCAGGTCGGCGGCCACCATCTCATCGGCGGGCCGGTGCCTTCCTGGCTCATCACCATCAGCATTGTGCAAAGCATGATGATGGTGGTGCCGGTGTTCGCCGTAGCGATCAACCAGCACCTCACCGTGTTGGGCAACTTCCGCGCGTTGCTGTACTCGCCCACGCTGCGCTTCATCGTGCTGGGGGCCATGTTCTACACGGCGGCGTCGGTGCAGGGCTCGCTGCAGGCGCTGCGCTCGGTCAACACCATCACCCACTTCACTCACTACACGGTGGCGCATGCGCACCTGGGGCTGTACGGTTTCTTCTCGATGGTGATGTTCGGTTCCATCTACTTCATCATGCCGCGCGTGATGAAGTGGGAGTGGCCGTACCCCTGGATGATCTCGGCGCACTTCTGGCTGGTGCTGGGCGGCTTTGCGATCTACTTCATCGGCTTGTCGTTCGGCGGCTGGTACCAGGGCCTGGCGATGCTGGACAAGAACGTTCCCTTCATGGATAGCGTCGCGCTCACCATCCCCTACCTGCAAGCCCGCTCGGTGGGCGGCGCCTTGATGACGCTGGGCCACCTGGTGTTCGCCGTGCACTTCTTCATGATGGGCTGGAAGTTCGGACCCAAGCGATTGGGGGCGTCCTTGCTGGCGCCGCCTTTCTTGTCGCTGGATGCCTCGGCTGACAAGGCATCGCTGGTGCCTGCGCGCATGGCCACGGCGCCAAGGAGTGTGCGATGAGCGCCCGTCTTGGCCGGTGGGAAATGGACGAGCTTCGGCTGGTGGTCGGGGCCATGGTCATCCTGTCGTTGGCCACGGCCTTGCTGGTGGTGATGCCTTACCTGCTGCTGAAGAACGTGCCGCCACCCGCGGGCCTGAAGCCTTACACCAAGGTGCAACTGGAGGGCCGACAGGTCTACATCGCCAATGGTTGCGTGTACTGCCACTCGCAGCAGCCCCGCGACATTGCGCAAGCGCCCGACGCGACACGGGGCTGGGGCCGCGCCTCCGTGGCCGGTGACTACGCCTACGACACGCCCCACCTGCTGGGCACCATGCGCACGGGGCCGGACCTGTTGAACATCGGTGCCCGCCAGACCAGCCGCGACTGGCATTTGGGCCACCTGTACGCACCGCGGGCCTACACGCCGGGTTCCATCATGCCGGCCTACCCGTACTTGTTTGATGTGCGCAAGGGCGCCGCCCAGCCTGGCGATGCGGTGGTGAACCTGCCTCCAAAGTGGGCCCGGCCTGGCGAGGTGGTGGTGGCCAAGCCTGAGGCGCTGGCCCTGGTGGAATACCTGATCTCTCTTGACCGCACCTACCCGGCGCTGAAGCCGCTGCCGGTGGCGCCGCAAGGGGGCGCACGATGAACGAGCCGCTCAATCCATCCCTCAACGCGCCCACCGACGCGCCCAGCAACGCCCCGGACACGCGCAGCGGCAGCAGCGAATTTGGCAGCAGCGAATTCGCTGCCATGCGCCGTGAACACAGCGACCCTGATGAGCGGATTCGCCCGCTGCCCTGGTTCTTCACGATGTTCCTGGGCGCCATCGGCATGTGGGGCGCGTTCTACATCGCCACCACGCCGTCGGGTGAAGCCTCGGCCTACGGCGACCAGCGCACCGTGGCGCTGCTGCGTCCGCCGGTGGCTATAGCCGGTGCCGCGCCGGCGGTCGACGGCAAGCAGCTCTACGGCGCCAAGTGCGCCGCCTGCCACCAGGCCAGCGGGATGGGCGTGGCCGGCGTGTTCCCGCCGCTGGCTGGGGCCGAATGGGTGGTGGGCAGCGAGAAGGTCCTCATCAGCATCCTGCTGCATGGTGTGCAGGGCGAGTTGGAGGTCAAAGGCAACAAGTACAACGGCGCGATGCCGGCCTTCGGTACGCTGGCCGACGCGGAGATCGCGGCTGTGCTCAGCTACATTCGCAGCGACTGGGGCAACCAGGCCGCTCCACTCACCGCCGCGGCAGTGACCGCCCAGCGCGAGGCGACCAAAGACCAAACCGCCGCCTATGCCGGTGGCGCCGCACTCAAGGCCCTGGCGCCTTGACATGACCACCGCCGCGCGCGACCCGCTACACGGCCTGTTGGCCAGCTTCGCGCTGTGCCTGGCGGTGCTGGTCGCCGGCCTGGCCGCCATCTTCCAGGCCACCGCAGGCGGTACCGCCTTCACCACCGAAACCCTGCGCCGAACAGCCGTGGCGCAGGCGCCGGTGGCGGTGCCTAACTACCGCGTGGTCGATGTGCAGGGCCATGCTCACAGCCTGCGCAGCCTGCTCGGGCAGGGCGGGCGCGTGGTGATCGTCGACTTCGTCTACACCCGCTGCACCACGTTGTGCCTGGCGCTGGGCACGGTGTTCCAGCAGTTGCAGGCGCAGATCGTCGAGCAAGGCCTGCAAAGCCAGGTGGGTTTGCTGTCGATCAGTTTCGACCCGCTGCAAGACCAGCCGCCTGCCCTGGCCGCGTACGCCCAGCGCATGCGCATGCAGCCCGCCGTATGGCAATTGGTCAGCCTGCGAAACGACGCCGACCGCCGCCGCTTGCTGGACAGCTTCGGCATCATGGTCGTGCCCGCGCCGCTGGGGGAGTTCGAACACAACGCGGCCTTGCATGTCGTCAGCCCGCAGGGCCAGCTCGTGCGCATCCTGGGGCTGGGCGAGGGCGCGCAGGCGCTGGCTGTGGCGCAAGGCCTGGCGCGCGGGCCATGACGGCGTGGCCCTTGCCGTCAAACGGGCGTGCCGCCGTCGCCGTGCTGCTGACCCTGGCCGCAGGGGCCCTGTCGCTGCCGCCGCTGCGCCCGCTCA
>JANNQY010000067.1:0-5259 GCA_031400995.1 Lysobacteraceae bacterium | reverse complement strand
CGCTCGCGCAGGAAAAGCAAACGCTCGCCGTTTACATGGGCGTGGCCGGACTCGATGCCCTGCGCCAGCGCCTGCTAGCCCACGGCCGCCGCGGCGACACGCCCTTCGCGCTGGTGGAAAACGGCTCGCGACCGCAGCAGCGCGTGGTCGCCGGCACGCTGGCACAGCTGCCCGAACTGGCCGCGCAGCACGCCGTCGTGTCGCCTGCCCTCCTCATCCTCGGCGAAGTCGCCGCTCTCGCCCACACCCTGCACTGGTTCGGCGCCCCGCCCCTGCGCGAAAAAAACTGGGGTCAGAGTGATATTTCCGGCCTTGGTGTCGCCAGCGCACTGACTGCATCTTTGTAAATAGCACTCTGACCCCTGTTTTTATTGCCCCTATTTTTCGGAGATTTCGATGGCGATTTTTGACAGCATCCTGGACACGATAGGCGGCACGCCGGTGGTGAAACTGCACCGCATCGCGCCGGCGCACGTCACGCTTTACGTGAAGGTTGAATCGTTCAACCCCGGCGGTTCGGTGAAGGACCGCTTGGCGCTGGCCATCATCCTGGACGCCGAGCAGCGCGGCGTGCTGAAGCCGGGGCAGACCGTGGTGGAGGCCACGTCCGGCAACACCGGCATCGCGCTGGCGATGGTGTGCGCGGCGCGCGGCTATCCGTTCGTGGCGGTGATGACCGAGACGTTTTCCATCGAACGCCGCAAGCTGATGCGCGCTTACGGCGCCAAGGTGCTCCTGACCCCGGCCGCCGAGCGCGCCACCGGCATGGTGCGGCGCGCGGCAGAGCTGGCGGCAAAGCACGGCTGGTTCCTGGCCCAGCAGTTCGAAAACCCCGCCAACCCGGCCTACCACCGCAGCACCACCGGCCCGGAAATCCTGCGCGATTTCGCCGGCAAGCGACTGGATTTCTTCGTCACCGGCTGGGGCACCGGCGGCACGCTCACCGGCGCCGGGCAGGTGCTCAAGCTCGCGCGACCCGACCTTCAAATCGTCACCTCCGAGCCCGCCGGCGCCGCCCTGCTGCAGGGCAAGGACTGGGCCCCGCACAAGATCCAGGGCTGGACGCCCGATTTCATCCCCGCCGTGTTGGACCGGACCATCGCCGACCAGAACCACCCGGTGGACGACCTGACCGCCCGCGACACCGCGCGACGCCTGGCGGCCGAGGAAGGCGTGTTCGTGGGCCTCTCCGCCGGCGCCACCGTGGCCGCGGCCCTGCAAGTGGCCCAAACGGCGCCCGAAGGCAGCGTGCTGCTGGCCATGCTGCCCGACACCGGTGAGCGCTACCTCAGCACCATCCTGTTTGAAGGCGTGAACGAAGGCTCCGACGACGCGTGGCTGGCGGAGCTGGAGGGCCAGACCGCGGCCGCCTGAGCGCCGGGACGCAAGGCATTGACTGGGCCGCGACGCGGAGAGCGGGTAGAATTCGCGCTCCCACGCACGTCGGAACGCCGCGACAATGAAGATTCTGGTTGGTTACAAGCGGGTGGTGGACTACAACGTCCGCATCCAGGTGAAGCCTGACGGTTCGGGCGTGGTCACCGAGGGCGTGAAGCTCTCGCCCAATCCCTTCGACGACATCGCCCTGGAAGAAGCCCTGCGCCTGCGCGACAAGGGCATCGCCACCGAAGTGATCGTGGCCACCATCGGCCCCGCCGACTGCCAGGCGCACCTGCGCAACGGCCTGGCCATGGGCGCCAACCGCGCCATCCACATCGTCACCGACCAGGCCGTGCAGCCACTCACCGCCGCCCGCGCCCTGCTCAAGCTGATCGAGAAGGAGCAGCCCGAGCTGGTGCTGCTGGGCAAACAGGCCATCGACGACGACGCCAACCAGACCGGCCAGATGCTGGCCACGCTCTGGGGCCGCCCGCAGGCCACCTTCGCCGGCAAGCTCGACATCGCCGACGGCAAGGCCATCGTGGTGCGCGAAGTGGACGCCGGCCTCGAGACGCTGGAAGTGGAACTGCCCGCCGTAGTCACCACCGACCTGCGCCTGAACGAGCCGCGCTTCATCAAGCTGCCCGACATCATGAAGGCCAAGTCCAAGCCGATGGAAACCCTGCAGCTGGCCGACCTGGGCGTCGAGTCCGGCGATCACCTCAACACCACCCACTACGCCCCGCCCGCCAAGCGCAGCAAGGGCGTGATGGTGAAGGACGTCGCCGAGCTGGTCTCGGCGCTCAAGGCCAAGGGCCTGGCTTAAGGAACCCATGACATGAGCAAAGTACTGATCATCGCCGAGCATCTGGGCGGCAAGTTGAACTCCGCCACGGCGCGCTGCGTCAGCTGCGCGCAGGCCATCGCCGGCGCTGAAATCCACGTCGCGGTATTTTCCGATGCGCCCGCCGCCGTGGCGGCCGAAGCCGCGCAGATTGCCGGCGTGGCCAAAGTGTTCACCGTTACCCATGCCGCCAATGCCAACGCCATCGCGCAGGTGCTGGCGCCGCAGGTGGCCAAGCTGGCCGCGGGCTATTCGCACGTGTTCGGCCCGTCCACCACCTTCGGCAAGGACCTGATGCCCTGCGTGGCCGCCCTGCTCGGCGTGGCCCAGGTGAGCGACATCATGTCGGTGGAATCGAGCCACGTGTTCAAGCGGCCTATCTATGCCGGAAACGCCATCATCACCGTCGAAGCGCCGTCGTCGATGGCCATCGTCGGCACCGTGCGCACCGCTTCGTGGCCCGCCGCGGCCAATGGCGGCAGCGCTTCGGTGGAAGCGGCCAGCGTGGACGCCACGCTGCCCACGCACACCCGCTTCGTGGCGCTGCAGCAGGGCAAGAGCGACCGCCCCGACCTGCAGGGCGCTTCCAAAGTGGTGTCCGGCGGCCGCGCGCTCGGCTCGGCCGACGCCTTCGCCATCATCTATTCGCTCGCCGACAAGATGGGCGCCGCCGTGGGCGCCTCGCGCGCCGCGGTGGACGCCGGCTACGTGCCCAACGAGCTGCAGGTGGGCCAGACCGGCAAGATCATCGCGCCGGAACTCTACGTAGCCATCGGCATCAGCGGCGCCATCCAGCACCTCACCGGCATCAAGGACGCGGGCACCATCGTCGCCATCAACAAGGACGCCGAGGCGCCGATTTTTGAAATTGCCGATTACGGGCTGGTGGGCGACTTGTTCCAGATCCTGCCGGAGCTGGAGAAGGCGCTTTGAATCCAGCGTGTCCTGACCCGGCACACAAGCGAGTGATGGTGGTTTTCGGGACGCGCCCCGAAGCCATCAAGATGGCGCCGGTGGTACGCGCGTTGCGGGCCAAGCCCGGCCTCGAGACGCTGGTGGCCGTGACCGCACAACATCGCGAAATGCTCGACCAGGTCCTGGACCTGTTTGAATTGACTCCCGACGAAGACCTGAACGTCATGACGCCCGGCCAGTCGCTGCCGGTGTTGTTTTCGCGCATCCTCACCGGCATGGCCGAGGTGATCGAGCGCCGTCGCCCGGATCTCGTGCTGGTGCATGGCGACACCTCGACCACGCTGGCCACCGCACTGGCCGCCTTCTACGCCAAGGTGCCCGTGGGCCACGTGGAAGCAGGGCTGCGTACCGGCGACCTGCAGGCCCCGTGGCCTGAGGAGGCGAACCGGCGGCTCACTGCACCGCTGGCCTCCCTGCACTTCGCACCCACCCCCGTGTCGCGCGACAACCTCATCGCCGAGGGCATTGCGCCGGAAACAATCCACGTGACCGGGAACACGGTGGTCGATTCGCTGCTGGCCGTGGTCGAGCGCATACAGGGTGATTCGGCGCTGTCCGCGAGGCTGGCGGCGACGTTTCCGTTCCTTGATTCCTCGCGTCGCCTGATCCTGGTCACCGGCCATCGCCGGGAGAACTTCGGGGCCGGGTTCGAGCAGATGTGCCTGGCCATGCGCGACCTGGCGGCGCGGGGAGATACCCAGGTGATCTATCCGGTCCACCTCAATCCGCAGGTGCAGGAGCCGGTCAGGCGCATTTTGGCCGGGGTGCCGAACGTGGTGTTGATCGAGCCCCAGGACTACCTGCCATTCGTCCACCTGATGTCGCGCGCGCACCTGATCCTCACCGATTCGGGCGGAATCCAGGAGGAAGCGCCGTCGCTGGGCAAGCCTGTACTGGTGATGCGCGACACCACGGAGCGTCCGGAGGCGGTCGCCGCGGGTACGGTCCGCCTGGTCGGCACCGATCGCGGCCGCATCGTTGCCGAAGCCAATGCGCTATTGGACGATCCTGACGCCTACGCGAGGATGGCGCGCGCCCACAATCCGTATGGCGATGGCCAGGCGGCCATCCGAATCGCAAGGGTAATCGCCGGACATTGAATCGCCCGACGGGTCAGCGATAGATCCAATACTTCGACGCCAGGAAGCCAGCACCGGCGAGCAAAGCATCCACCATTGGCTTGCCCAACCACGCAGCTTGGAGCCCCTGAGCTTGGTCAAGCACATGCACCGCCAGCGTACTTGCCGTCGTCGTAACCAGCCACAGGAAAGTAAAACGCCCCAGTTGGCGCGTACCTAGTCGTGGCTGGCCGTTGCGCGCGAACGTGTAACGACCGTTGAGCCAGAATCCCAGCGATGCGCCTGCGACACGCGCCAGCAGGTTGCCAGGCACCACGCCCAAGCCCAGGCCAGTGAGCACCACGAACAGCAGCCAGTCGGCCAGCAGCTGCACGCCGCCGACCAGGGCATAGCCAATGGCCTGTCTCAGCACCGTGCTTCAGGCCGCAGGCAGCAGCGCAACGCCGGTCTTGGCCTGCAGTTCTTCGAAGGCCACGCCCGGCGCGGCTTCCACCAGCACCAAGCCCACGGGCGTCACGTCCATCACCGCCAACTCGGTGATGATGCGGTTGACCACGCCCACGCCGGTCAGCGGCAGCGTGCAGGACGGCAGTATTTTCGGCTCGCCGGCTTTCGTGGTGTGTTCCATCAGCACCACTACGCGCTTCACGCCGGCCACCAGGTCCATGGCGCCGCCCATGCCCTTCACCATCTTGCCCGGCACCATCCAGTTGGCCAAGTCGCCGCTGGCGGTAACTTCCATCGCGCCCAGGATGGCCAGGTCGATGTGGCCGCCGCGGATCATGGCGAAGGAATCATGGCTGCCGAAATAGCTGGCGCCCGCGCGCGCGGTGACGGTTTGTTTGCCGGCGTTGATCAGGTCCGCATCGACCTCGGCCTCGGTCGGGAAAGGGCCGATGCCGAGCAGGCCGTTTTCGGACTGCAACCAGACGTCCATGCCGGCCGGGATGTGGTTGGCCACCAGGGTCGGCAGGCCGATGC
>JANNQY010000066.1:0-17618 GCA_031400995.1 Lysobacteraceae bacterium | reverse complement strand
GGCGCAGGGCCAGGCGATGACGCAGTGCGCGCAGCTCCAGTTCCTGCAGCCGCTGGCGAGCACCCGCCTGATCCTGCTGCGCCTGCTGCAAGGTCAGCTCCGCCTTGAACTGGCGGCGCTCGGCCGCGTTACGCAGCCGGCGGGCGTCGGTGAGCGCCGCCGGCTCATCGCGTCCAGCCACCACGGGCGTGGAGAGATCTTCGATGCGCCGCTGCAGTTCGGCGGTCTGCGGCGCATTGCGGCTGGGCACCGCCAGGCTTTGTGCCAGCTGCGCGGTTAGCGAATCGATCTGCGCGCGCAGTTGCTCGGCAGCCAGGCGCTCCTGCTCCAGCAGCGCCTCGAGCGTGTCCACGTCAGCGCTGGCGGGCAGCTGCGTCTGCCATTGCCGCAGGGACTGGCCACGATCCACCGCCAGCTGGGCCTCGAACTCCGCGCTGCGCTTGGGCGCGTTGGCGGCCTCCGCATGCAGGTCCTGCAGCCGCGTGGCCAGCGCCTGCGTCTCCAGGTCAGCCGCCGCTGCCAGCGCCAAGGCCTCCGCGGTGGCTTGTTCGGCCGTAGGAGCAGCGCTGTCCAGTTTGCCGGTGGTCACCGCACCCAATCGCGCCAGCGGGCCGGCCGCGGCCGCCAATGCCTGCACGGGCGCGAAAAGTGTCCAGGCCAGCAGGCAAGCGGCCAGCACGGGGAAGGGGGCAACGCGGGGGGATGGGCGCATGGGCCTAGGCTAGCCTCCACGCAGGGGCGCGGCAATTCGAACGCAGCGCCGCTGGCCGCCGGCGAAGCGCCTGGCCCACAATGGCGCATGCCTGAGCTGCCCGAAGTCGAGACCACCTGCCGGGGCCTGGCGCCGCATCTGGAAGGCCGGCGCATCACCGGCGTGGTGCTGCGGCGGCCGGACCTGCGCTGGCCCATTCCGCCGGAAATTGCCCATGAACTGCCGGGGCAGCGCGTGCTGGGCATCCGCCGCCGCGCGAAATACCTGCTGCTCGACACCGCGCCCGGCAGCGCCCTGCTGCACCTGGGCATGTCGGGCATGCTGCGCGTGCTGCCCGCCGCCACGCCGGTGCAAACCCACGACCACGTGGACCTGGCGCTGGATTCAGGCCGCGTGCTGCGCTTCACCGACCCGCGTCGCTTTGGCTGCCTGCTCTGGCAGCCCGCGGGCGAGCAGCACGCCCTGCTGCGCCAACTCGGTCCCGAGCCGCTGACGGACGACTTCAGCGGCGACTATCTGTTCGAACGCAGCCGCGGCCGCAAGGCGCCGATCAAGGCCTTCCTGATGGACCAGGCCGTGGTGGTGGGCGTGGGCAACATCTACGCCGCCGAAAGCCTGTTCCGCGCCGGCATCGCCCCGGGCCGGGCCGCCGGAGCGGTGAGTCGCGAGCGCTACGGCCGCCTGGCGGACGCGGTGAAGACCATCCTGGCCCACGCCATCGCCCGCGGCGGCACCACCCTGCGCGACTTCCTGAACGCCGACGGCGCACCGGGCTACTTCGAACAGGAACTGTTCGTGTACGGCCGCGAAGGCGAAGCCTGCAAGACCTGCGGTCGGCGCATCCGCGACAGCCGCATGGGCAACCGCGCCACGGCCTGGTGCCCCGGCTGCCAGCGTTGATGCGCGCAGAGCGCGGCGCATCTTGCTCAGAAGGTAGTCCGAAGACGCAAATAGAACACGCCCACTGTGCCAGCCTTGGGCGCACGACCCGGATCGAAAATCGCCTGCGCACCGGCCGAGAGCTGCGTATGCCTAGTCGCCTGCCAGCGATAGAAACCCTCCAGCACCCGCTCCTCGCGCAAACCTTCGGGCCGCGGCGTGGCGATGGAATAGGCAAGACCGAGCATGTCATCGGGATTAGAGAACATGCCACGCAGCCCGAACCCGCCTTGCAGCAGTCGCCGGATGTCGGTGCCCGGCGCGTTGAACGTGGCGTCGGCGAACGCCAGCCGTGCAAAGAGCGTGAGGCGGTCGTTGGGCCGCTGGTTCAAGCTCAGGGTGTAGCCCTGGTCCGAGGGGAGACTGAACCGGGTCCTTTCGTCCATGTGCCAGTAGCCGATGGAGTAGCGCCCGCGGCCGAACGACTCGAACGTTGGCATGATTCCAAGCTCACCAAAAGTGAAACGGTCTCCGTCGCGGAAAAAGGATCCGGCGTCGATGGTTTCGGTGTCGCCATACGCATCGCTGGCGCCAACGGTGGCGTAGACGAAGTCGTTGGGATGCACCGAGAAGCCGACCATCATCCCGTTGCCCGGCGACGGCATGGTCGGGTGGCCAGAGAAATGCCGGTTCATGAAAGACACATCGACGCTTTGCAGCCAGTGCGTACCGATGAAGAAGCCGGCATCACCACGGCCAACCAGCGTGCGGAAGCGGCCGCCAAGGTAGCGCTGCATCCAGTAAGCGTTCACAAGCACCAAGCCGCGATCGTTGAAGCCCGTGGCCGTGCTGATCAGGCTTCCGATCACTGGGCGCAGGGCCGCCGGCGGCTGCGAACCAATCCTAAAGCGATACTCGCCGGTGATGATGAGCTGGCCGACGTTCTCGGTGCCGCGCCCGATGAAGGTCCACTCCGACAGCAGGTCGAAATCGCCCGCACCGCCGTAGCGATCACCCGGCCCGCCGCTGGCCTGGTGGAAGGGCATGGTGTAGGCCGCGTTGATCTTCAAGCCGCTGCGTTCCTCCAGCCGATCTGCCTGCTTCCGCAGCGAGTCGAGCGCTCTGGACCCGCCGCTCCCTTCTGACGTACCTCTGTTCGCCCGGGCAATGGCGTCAATTTGCGAAGACGCACTATCGGGTGATTCACCAGGCGTGAAGCCAAAATCAGACGCTGGCGCCGCCGGCTCCATGGGCCGGGCCGTCGGCGCGCCGTTCGGTGCCTGGGGTGCGGATCTCTCGACGGGACAGGTCTTGCGCCGGCAGGCGGCGTCGCATGACGCATCCGCGCAGCCGTGGGCATCGTCTGCGAAAGCAGGCGATGCGCCGGCCAGGAAAAGTAAAAAAATGAAATCCCGCATCTGCCCCTGCCTGAACCCGTCGCAAGCTTGCGCTATCGCGCCCCGCCCGCCCGCGCACCCACACTACGCGAGCGCGTTCCTTTGCGCCAAGGCCCGTGCTAAGGTCGAAACAAGCCGTTTGCGCGCGGCTGTTTTCAATAGCAACGCGCCGGGAAGCAACCCTGCCGGGGCAGGCTCGTCCATTCAAGTTCGAATATGGAGACGTCATGAAGAGACTACTTGGCGTGATGCTCACACTTGCCTGCGCTGGAGGCATTTTTGGCAGCGTGAAGCCATCTTTTGCGCAAGGCCAAGCGCCCGAGCGGCGCATGGTTTTCCCGGACCAGGGTTGGTCATCGGAAGACCGGCTGCGCTACTACTTCACGTCGCAGGGGTCCGCGGCTCTCTCATACGACGTCTTCCTGAACCTGGAAGCCCCCGGCAGCCAACAATTGTTTCGCTCCGATGACAACACCCGCCGTTTCGGCCTGTTCCCTTTCCCTGCTGATCCGAGATTCAACCCCGATGGCCTGCCCATCGGGCTGACCAAGACGGTGGTGACGGACGGCCAGTTCAAGGGCGAATGGGTCGGCGTCACCTGCGCGGCCTGCCATGACAACGAGATCAAGTATCGGGGCACCTCCATCAAGGTCTCCGGCGGCAACAACAACCGAATCGACTTCATGGGCTACATCTCGGCGTTGTCGGACGCGCTCGATGAGACGGTGAACGATCCGGCGCGGTTCGATCGCATGGCCCAGCGCGCCGGCGCCGGCGCCGACGCCAGCGCCAGCCGTGCGGCGCTGCGCAAGCGGCTGGAGGCAGACGCACTCGCGGTGAAGGGCTATGACGAAATCCTGGCGCTGACGCCCAGCCCAGCGGGTCCAGGCCGCATGGACGCGCTGCGACTGATCCACAACCAGGTGGTGTCGCGCTGGCTCGGCATTCCGCAGAATTGGTCAGCGCCCTTGGCGCCCGCCAAGCCATCGCTGGCCTGGAACATGGCGCAGTCCAACTGGACCCAGTGGAGCGGCGTACTCAACGACCCGCTGCTGCGCAATCTTGGCGAATCGCTGGGGGTTTTCGTCCGCATGGACCTCACCTCGAAGACCCGCGCCGAGGGCCTGTTCGAATCCACCGCCGACATCCGGGGGCAGATCGCCATCGAGAACCTGCTGCGCCGGCTTGCGCCGCCGCAGTGGCCCGAGGACGTGCTGGGCAAGATTGATCGCAACAAGGCGGCGCAGGGCAAGGCGCTGTTCGCCGAGAACTGCTCGAGCTGCCATTCGCGCTATCCGCACCGCTGGAGCGAGCCCCAGCTGCAGGGAAAGCGCTTCATCGAGAACGCGATCATCGCGGCCGGCACCATCGGCACCGATCCCGGGCAGTTTTCCAGCCCGCAGTTCGATGCACGCCCCAGCATGATGACCGGCAGCATGAGCGGAATGCTCGAAGCGCCCGCCACCGGCGCGCTGTTGGCGCCCGCGCCGGCTATTTTCCTGGCGCTGTCGCGCGGCGTTTACGACACCGCCATGGCCAAGCTTGGCTTGAGCAATCAGGAAGTGATTGAAGCGCACGGTTTCCAGCCGACCTTCCCGGCGGCGCTGCCGCCCATCCCGGCGCTGGGCTACAAGGCAGCGCCCATCGAGGGCATGTGGACCTCGCCGCCCTACCTGCACAACGGCTCGGTGCCCAATCTGTATGAGCTGCTCTCGCCCGCCGCGGAGCGGTCCAAGACGTTCCTGATCGGCAACGAGTTCGATCCGGTGAACGTGGGTATCGATACCAGCGGCAAGTCCGGCAGCTTCCGGTTCGACACCGCGCTGATTGGTAACTCCAACAGCGGGCACTCGTTCGAGTCAGGGCCTCTCGGCAACGGCGTCATCGGCCGGGCGCTGAGCGTTGCCGAGCGCTGGGCACTGGTGGAATACGTGAAGTCGCTGCCCGATGCCCCGGCCCAGATAACGCCGTTCGGCGGCCCGAAGAACCCGGTAGAGGCCTGGCAAGACCCGGATTTCTTCCACGTGCGCAACCCGGGCACCTTCAACGGCGCGCCGGCGGGCGCCGCGGCGCCCGCTCAGGCGCCCGCCGCCTCACCCAAGGCCGCGGCCCCCGTGTCGGCGCTGGAGCAAGAGCAAGTCGAGCCCGACGAGGCCAAGAACACCCAGCTCATCCTGGACGCGTCGATCGCGCGGCTGCGATCGCAATTTCCGGACGGCCAAACTCCGGTGATGCGCGACGCGCATCCCAAGGCGCATGGCTTGGTGAGCGCGCAGTTCATCGTTCTCGATGGCCTGCCCGCTGAACTGCGTCACGGCATCTTCAGTGCGCCGCGCACGTTTGATGCGCTCATTCGCTTTTCAGCTGGCAACGTCGAGGTGCAGCCCGACACCGTACCCCAGGCCGCCGGCATGGCGATTAAGCTGCTGGGCGTAGAGGGCGAGAAGCTGCTTCCCAGCGAGAAGCAGGCGCAGACGCAAGATTTCATCATGATCAACTCTCCCAACTTCTTCGTAAAAAACCTCGCGGACTATGTGGATCTGCACGAAGCGCTGGGCCGCGGCCGGCTCCAGGAATTCTTCAAGACGCGTCCCGAGGAAACCGCGGCCATTGTTGAAATCCGCTCGCAAAAACTCAACAATCCGGTGCAGGCGCGCTACTGGAGCATGACGCCCTACTTGCTTGGCGACCGCGCCATCAAGTTCTCCGCGCTGCCGATCTCGCTCACTGCCAACCTGCCGCCGGCCAAGCCCGGTCCGGACTTCATGCGCGAGGCGATGAAATCGCAGGTGTCGTCCGGCGACGTCTACTACGAATTCGCCGTGCAGCTGCAGACCGACCCGGCCACCATGCCCCTAGAGAATCCGGTGAAGAACTGGGATGAGGCCGCGGCGCCGTTCCAGCGCGTGGCCATCATCCGCATCCCGCGCCAGGACATTGATGCTCCCGGCCGGGTGGAGCTGGCGGAAAACCTCGCCTTCACGCCTTGGCACTCCCTGCCCGAGCACCGCCCGCTCGGCTCCATGAACCGCTCGCGCCTGCGCATCTACGAGGGCATCGCGGAGTTTCGCCGCAACAGCAACGGCGTGTCGCAGGTTGAGCCGACACAGATGCCGTTCTGAGGCCGCTTAGTCCCGGCCCGACTCGAGCGCGTCCAGCTCCGCGGTGGCCGCGCGCAGACTCCGCCCCATCGCATCGCGCTCGAAGCCGGCGCGAAAGCGCAGGCTCAGCCAGCCCACCAGCGCCATAAGGACCACGCTGGCCGCCAGGTTCCAAGCCACGGCCTCGGGGCGCACCTGCCACAGGTCGATCCCCACCGCGCGTAGTGCGACCAGCACCATCGGCACCCACACCAGGAAACCCGCCAGCAGCAGCGTGCGCTCGGCGCGGATGCGCAGCCTGGCCAATGAATTGAGCCCGCGCTGCACCTCGATCACCGGCGCCTGGTAGTCAATCCGCGCCAGTTGCACTACGTGCGCGATGGCAAAGCCCAGCAGGCCGATGCCGTAGAGATGGATGGCCATTCCGTAGACCACCAGGTGCGGTTCGCCCCAGTGCGCCGTCCAGTAGCCGCCGGCCCAAAGCACCACCAGCGCGCCGATCACGATCTGCGGCACCTGGCCCAGGGTGGCCCAGCGCAGGCGTGCGCGTGCCGCCTGCAGCCGGCTGCCGCGCTGCAGCGCCTCTCGCCGGACGTCCTGCTGCGCCAGCCGCTGGTCGAGGTCTTTCCAGGCTTTCTCTAGATCCTGCATGTCGATCATGGGTTCACTGCCTCCGGCGGGTGCTCGCCCGCGACGTTGCGCAACTGTTGCCTGATGCGACCCAGGCGGGTCGCGGCGTTGGTTTCGGAAAGGCCCAGCACCTCGCCCACTTCGCGGTGACTGCAGCCTTCCAGGTGCAGCAGCAGCAAGGCCCGGTCAAGGCGACCGAGCGAGCGCATCGTGCGCTGCACCAGGTCGCGCTGCTGGCGCAGTGCCGCATCCACGTCCCGCTCGCCGACGATCTGCTCATGGCCTTCGTCGCTGGACTCGTGCGCCTCGCGCTGCGCTTGGCGACGCCGGTGCGAGATGGCGACATTCAACGCCACCCGGTACATCCAGGTGGCGAACGGCCGCGCTGGGTCATAGGCCGGCCAGGCGCGCCACAGCTGCAGGGCAATCTCTTGCGCCAGGTCGGCGCGATCCTCCGGGGTCCAGGCATAGCTGGCGGCCACCTTGGCCACGATGCCGCGATGGGCGAGCAGGCGCGCCTCGAAGGCGTGGGCACTGCGATCGGCGGTGGGGGTTGCGGGGTCGGTCAATGGGGCCTCGGTGCAGCGGGTGTCTTCCAACAGTGATTCGCGGCGGCGGGGAAAACATCACAGCCCAACGGCTAGGCCCCGGGCAGCCCCGGAGGCAGCCGCCCGCCCGCAATGGGGCTATATTGGCGTCATCCCGCGCAGACGGGACCCGGGGAACCATGAACGAGACGGCGGACATCACCCAGTGGCTCAGCGCCGCGCGCGGCGGCGACAAGTCGGCGCTCGATAGGGTGTTGGCCACGCTGTACCGGGAGCTGCACGGCATGGCCCGGCGCCAGCTGGGCGGCCAGCAGCAGGGCCATACCCTGGACACCACCGCGCTGGTGCACGAGGCCTACCTCAAGCTGGCCGGCCGCGCCGAGGCCGAGTTCGAAGACCGCGCGCACTTCTTCGCTTATGCCGCCAGCGCCATGCGCAGCGTGGTGGTGGACTACGCCCGCCAGCGCATGGCGGTGAAGCGCGGCGGTGATCTGCACCGCGTCACCGATCTGCCCGAAGACGCCGGCGGCGGCATGCGCCTGGACGAGGACATGCTGGGCCTGGACGTGGCCCTGAACAAACTGCACGACTTGGACCCGCGCCTGGCCCAGGTGGTGGAGATGCGCTACTTCGCCGGCCTGTCGGAAACCGAAATCGCCGGCCTGCTCAAGCGCTCCGAGCGCAGCGTGCGCCGCGACTGGCAGAAGGCACGCATGTTCCTGCTGGCCGCCCTCCAGGGCTGAGCCGGCCTCTCGCACGTGGACACCGAACGTTGGGCCACGCTGTCGGCGCTACTTGATGAGCTGCTAGAGCTGGAGCCTGCGGTGCGCGCGCGGCGCTTGGACGAATTGAGCGCGACCGACCCGGCGCTGGGCGAAGAACTACAGCGCATGTTGGCCCTGGAGGACGAGCGCCCGGATTTCCTGGCCGAATCGGTGGTGAGTGCCGCCGCGTTCTCGCCCCAGCCCGGACAGTCCATCGGGCCCTACAAACTCGAGCGCCCGCTGGGCGAAGGCGGCATGGGCCAGGTGTGGCTGGCGCTGCGCGCCGACGGCCTGTACCAGCGCCGGGTGGCGCTGAAACTGCTGCGCCCGGGCCTGGGCGACGCCGGCCTGCGCACGCGCTTCACCCGCGAGCGGCAGATCTTGGCGCGGCTGGGCCATGCCCACATCGCCCGATTGCTCGATGCCGGCGTGAGCAGCGACGGCCAACCCTACCTGGCGCTGGACTACGTGCAGGGCGAGGCCATCACCCAATACGCGCAGCAGCTGAACCTGCCGATGCGCGAGCGGCTGGCGCTGTTCCTGCAGGTGTGCGCGGCGGTAAGCCACGCGCACGCCAACTTGGTGGTGCACCGCGACCTCAAGCCCTCCAACATCATGGTCACTTCAGCGGGCGAGGTGTGCCTGCTGGATTTCGGCATCGCCAAGCTGCTGGACGAGTCGGCCGACGGCCACGCTGAAATCACCGGCACTGGCACCCGCGCGTTCACACTGCACTACGCCGCGCCCGAGCAGCTGCGCAACGACGTGATCACCACCATGACCGACGTCTATTCGCTAGGCGTGGTGCTGTACGAGCTGCTGACCGGCCGCAAGCCCTACGACCCCGCGCGCCCCACCGACGCCGCCTGGGAGGAGGCCATTCTCACTGGTGCCCCGGTGCGGCCATCGCTGGCGCTGCAGAAACGCGCGCGCGACGCCGGGTTGCCGCAGGCGCGGCGCCTTGGCGAGGAGCTCGCAGGCGACCTGGACAACATCCTGCTCAAGACCTTGGCCAAGGCCCCGGAGAACCGCTACGTCTCGGTGGAAGCCCTGGCCCAGGACCTGCGCCGGCACCTGGATGGCGAGCCGGTGTTGGCGCGGCCGCAGAGCCTGGGCTACCGCGGGCAGAAGTTCGTGCGCCGCAACGCGCTGGCCATCGCCACCGGCACCGCAGTCACCACGCTGCTGCTGCTGGCCTTGGCCTTCGTGTCCTGGCAGGCGCAGCGCGCCATCCGCGAAGCCGAGCGGGCGCAGGCGATGCAGGATTTCGTAGTGGCGCTGTTCGAGAACACCGACCAGGCCAGCAGCGGCACCGGCCTGGACGTGCGCACCCTGCTGGATTCCGGCGTGCGCCGCGCCGACACCGAACTGCTGGGCCAACCGCAAGCGCGCGCCGAGCTGCTGGGGCTGGTGGCGAAACTGCGCCAGGGCCTGGGCGACGATCGCCAGGCGCTGGAACTGCTGGACCGGCAGTCGCAGGTGTTGGCCGGGCTGGAAGGCGAGGCGCCGGCACGCATCGGCATTGAATCGGCGGCGCTGCGCGGCCGCAGCCTGCGCGCGCTAGGCCAGCCCGAAGTGTGCGTGCGTGCGCTGGTGCCTTGGATGCCGGCGAGCGAACAGCAGGCAGCCGGCCAGCCGCGCGCGGTGTCCGAGTTTCTGTCCCAGCTGGGCCGCTGCCACCGCGCGCTGGGCGGCCGCGACGTGGCGCGCGACCTGTTCGGCCAAGCGCTGGCGCTGCGCCGGACGCCGGGAGAATCCAAAGCGCTGCAGGCCGAAAGCCTGGCCGACTTGGCCGGCCTGCTGGCTGACGAGGGCCGCTACGCCGAGGCCATCACTGCAACACGTGCCGCGCTGGGGCTGCTGCGCCAGAGCGGCGGCGACCGCAATGCCCTGGGCGTGGATATCTGGCGCGCACTGGGCGGCCTGTACCGCGCCGTCGGCGACTCGCTGGAAAGCGAAGCTTCCTACCGCCAGGCGCTGGAGATTGCGCTCACCCGCTTCGGACCCAGCCACCCGGCCACTACCGCCGTGCAGCGGCCCTTGGGCGCGATCCTGGTGGAGGCGGGCGATCTGGAGGAAGCGCAGCGCCTGCTGCAGTCCGCGCATGACCGCCTGGTGGCGCGCTTCGGCCCTGAGCATCCCGAGGTCGCCGACTCGTGGCAGCAGTTGGGCCGCCTGGCCTGGGAGCAGGGCCGGCTGGCGCTGGCCCAGGACGCGTTCCAGCGCAGCTTGCAGCTGCGCCGGCGCAGCAACGAGCTGGGTGCGCGCGGCGAGGTGCTGTGCGACCTGGCCATGGCCCGGTTGGCGGTTGGCCAGCCCGACAGCGCCGAACTGCTGGCGCACGAATGCCAGCAGCTGGGACTGGGCGTGGACCCCGGGCTGGCAGCGCGGGCGGAAACGCTGCTGGCCGCCGTGGCGCTGCATCGCGACAACCCCGACGCCGCGCTGGCGCTGCTGGCCTCAGCGCGACAGCGGCTGTTGGCCGCCGGCCTGGACCCCAGCGCGCTGGCGTTGGAGCCGGTGAACCTGGCGCGCGCGCGCATCGCCGTGGATCACGGCGACGCCGCTGCAGCGGCGACCCTGGTGCAAGCGCTGCGGGCGCAGCCGCGCGAACCCGGCCCTGAGGCGCAAGCCTGGGCGTGGCGCAGTACGGCGCTGGAAGCGCGGCGGCTTTGCCAATCCGGCGAGGTGAACGCGGGGCGCACCCTGCGCAACCGCGCGCTGGCGCAGGCCAGCCAAGAACAGCCCGAACGCCAGCGCCTGCTGGATGAAATCGCCGCGCTGGCCTCGCGCTGCGGCGTGCCCTAGCCGGCGTCGCCCAGCGGCAGCTGCGGCTGCTGCAGGTCGATGCGGCCTTCGCCGGACATTACTTTCTTGAACTCGCTGCGGCTCACCGACACATACCGATCGTTGCCGCCAATTTCCACCTGCGGGCCATAGGTGAGCGCGCGGCCGTGCTCATCCACGCGCACCACCATGGTGGCCTTGCGGCCGGTGTGGCAGATGGTCTTTATTTCCACCAGGTTGTCGGCCCAGGCCAGCAAGTACTGGCTGCCTTCGAATAATTCACCGCGGAAATCGCTGCGCAGGCCGTAGGCCAGCACCGGAATGTCCAGGCGGTCGACGATCTCGCTGAGCTGCCACACCTGCGCCTTGCTCAGGAACTGCGCCTCGTCCACCAGCACGCAGTGCAGTGGCCCGTGGGCGGCGATATCCGCCTGCGCCTGCAGCATTAGGTCGTCACTGCGGCCAAAGATGCTGCCGGGCGAACTCAGGCCAATGCGCGACGCCACCACGCCCTCGCCGTAGCGGTCGTCAAGCTGCGGGGTGAGGATGAGCGTGCGCATGCCGCGCTCGCGGTAGTTGTGCGCGCTCTGCAGCAGGGTGGTGGTCTTCCCGGCATTCATGGCCGAGTAATAGAAGTAGAGCTTGGCCAAGGCGGTTCCCGGCGGCGTGGATGCGCCATTATCGCCGCCCGGGAGCCGCTTGTCCGGAACGTGCGTTCAGTCCTGCTTCGGGCTCTCCGCCCCCGGCGCGGCCTCCACCTCACCCACGTCCACTTTGCCCTCAGGCTCAATCCAGTCCTGGTCCTGCCACTTGAAGTAGCGCTCGGGCTCCCAGAACTTGCGGTCGTAGTAATCGGTGCCGCGCACCTCGCGGAACCCGGTTGGCGTGGGGATCTGGATCACCAGGTTGCCGACGCTGCCGACGCGGCTGCCGGTGACTTTGCGCTTTTCGCGCAGCAGGATCTTCTCCAGCCGGGGCTTGGCGGCGGCGTCGCCGTATTCATCCATCACCGCCACGCCGATTTCGCGCGCCTTCTGCTGCTCTTCGGGGCTCAGCTGCGACCAATAGGATTCACGTTTGGCCACCATCAGTGGGAAGCCGCGCTCGGCCGCCACGTCCATCCAGATATAGCCCTGCACACGATCAACCGGCACGCCGGATCCGGTCCAGTGCATTTCGCCCAGCATGCTCTGCGAGGGCTTGTCGGCGTAGCGGGCCGCGCGCAGGAACAGCGGGATAGCCTGCTGCGGGCGGCCGCTGTCCACCGCATACATGCCCTCAAGCCGATAGCGCATGTCCGGGTGCGCGGCCAGGAACGATTCCGAGGTGATAACCACGCGCTCCTGCCCGCGGGTGGCCTGCGCCTGGCTCGCGCCCGGCAGGGCGGCAAGCGAAACCAGCATGGCAATGGCAAGGACGTTTCTGTGCATTGGAATCCTTCAGGGCGGCTGCAGCGCTCAGCGCGGGCGCGGCGGGTCTTGTGGCTCGTCGGTTTCGGCTTCGTCCTGGTTCTCGGGCACGGTGGGTTCGCCCACCGACTGGATTTCACCGATGTCCACGCGCGCTTCGCCGAAATCCTTCCAATCGCTGTCTTGCATGCGCCAGTACTGGCCGGCGCGCCAGTACTCGTCCTTGTAGTAGTCGGTGCCGTCAATCACCCGCGGGCCGTTGGGCGTGGGAATCTCGATGGTCACCGAGCCCACGAAGCCGGTGCGGCTGCCGGTGGTTTTCAGGCGGGCCTGGCGCAGGCGCTGCTCCAAGCGCGGCTTGGCGAATTCGTCGGCGTACTCCAGATGCAGCGCATCGCCGATTTCCAGCGCCTGCTTGCGCTCATCCTCGCTGAGCGCGGCCCAGTAGTTCTCGCGCTTCACCAACATCATCTTGTAGCCACGCTCGGCGGCCAGATCCATCCAGACATAGGCGCTGGGGCGGTCCATGGGCGCGCCCTTTCCGGCCCAAAGCATCTCGGCAATCATGGCCTGCGAGGGCTTGTCGGCAAACCGCGCCGCGCGCCTGAATTTGACCAGCGCCTCGGCGTAGTTTCCATCGCGATACTCGCCCAAGGCCGAGAGCCGATGGCGCAAGTCGGGGTGGTAACTGAGGAATCCCTCCGAGCCCATCACCAGCTTGTCGGTGTCGCCGGCATCAAGCGCGGGCTTGTCGCCATCGGACTGTGCGGCGGCCGCCAGTGGCATAGAGGCCGCCAGCAGCAGCGCAAGGAGCATGGAATGCGAACGGGTCATCAACTGCTCCGGGGTGGGCCGCCGCCACTATAGGTGGGATGCGCGGCAAACTATATCGGTCGCAAGTCACGCCTTCGTGATTTGCTGCGTGAAGCCCAGGTGAGCCATTGCCAAATTCCATTCGCCGTCTCCGGGTGCCTGCGCGGTAATGCGGCGCCCGTCCAGCGGATGCGGGAACGACAGCTGCCGGGCGTGCAGCAGCATGCGGTGCACGCCCATTTTCCGAAACGCCAGGTTGTGGCGGCCATCGCCGTGGCTCGAATCTCCCACCAGGTGGTGATGGATATGTTTCAGGTGCCGGCGTATTTGCCGGAAGCGGCCGGTTTGCGGCGTGCAGCACAGCAGCGCATAGCGCGAGGTGGGGTGCTGCGCGCTGGGCAGCTCCAGTTCGGCCTGGGCCAGGGTGCGGTAGTGGGTTAGCGCGGGCTTTTTCTGCGGCTTGCCTGGCCCGCCGTCCAGCGGATGGTCAATCTCGCCCGCGTCCGGCTCAGGCCAGCCGCGGCACACCGCCAGGTACTCTTTTTCGAAACTGTGCGACATCAGCTCGCGCCCCAGGGCCGAGGCGCTGTCGCGATCAAACGCCAGCAGCAGGCAGCCGCTGGTGGCGCGATCCAGCCGGTGCACCAGGAACACCGGGCGTTCGAACTGTTCGCGCAGGCGATCGGCGGCAAAGTCGGTTTCGCCCCGGGCCAGGGCGCTGTCGTGCACCATCAGGCCAGCGGGCTTGTTCACCACCGCCAGCTGTTCATCGCGGTAGAGCACGTCCAGGGCAAGGGTCACGAAAGGTCTTCCTGGGACGGGACGGGCAATTCTCGCATGCGTGGCCACGGCCGCTGGCACATGCGCCTGATGACGCAGAGCGCTAGGCTATGGCGGCTGTTGGTTCCCGAGCGCGAGGTGCCCCGTGGCTGCAATGCGCCGCCTTTTTATGCTGACGGTCTTGTTGGTTGCCTCTGCCCAGGCCAGCCCGCCGAACGGCGGCAAGGTGCTGTTGACGCAGGAGACCGGCGACCAGGTGTCGCCCGAGCTCGATCGCGCCATGGTGCAGGCCGTCACCGACAACCTGTCCACGCTTCAGGCCAGCGGCCGCTACACGCCCGCTCCGAAGGCACTCAGCGGCTTGATCTGGCCGATGGCCCCGAACCCCGGCGCCGGCGCCGAGTGGTACGCCGTCGTCAACTATGTCGACCTGAACCTGGCCTACCCCAACCAGATCCGCGACTACACCTGCGGCACCCGCAGCTACGACAGCAGCAGCGGCTACAACCACCGCGGCATCGACTATTCGCTGTGGCCCTTCCCCTGGCACGTGATGGATGCCGGCACGGTGGACGTGGTGGCGGCCGCGCCCGGCACGCTGATCGAGAAGCGCGACGGCGCCTACGACCGCGCCTGCACCTGGGACGGCCCGGACGACGCCAACTACGTGATCATCCTGCACGGCGACGGCAGCATTGCCCGCTACCTGCACCTCAAGCGCAGCTCGGTCACCGCCCTGGCCATCGGCACCCAGGTGGCCGCTGGCACCGTGCTGGGAAAAGTCGGCAGCTCCGGCATTTCCAAGGGCCCGCACCTGCACTTCGAACTGCGCGCCAACAACAGCGTCAACGCGCCGGTGATCGACCCCAACAACGGCCAGTGCAATGCCGCTCCCAGCGCCTGGGCCAGCCAGCGGCCGTACCGCGAAACGCGCATCAGCCGGCTGTCCACCCACAGCGCCGCGCCGGACGAACCGGTGTGTCCGAACACCACCGACCAGCCGCGCTTCAAGGACATCTTCAGCCCCGGCGACAGCATCACCTTCCTGGCCACCTACCGCGATCCGCGCCGCGGCCTGGAAACGCAGTACCGCGTGCTGCGTCCCAACGGCACCGTGTTCTCCAGCTGGACTTTCGACATGGCGGTGGAAGATCCGGGATCACCGGAGTACTACAGCGGCGCCTACTGGTACTGGAGCCAGTCCCTGCCGGCGAATGCCGCCACCGGGCTCTGGACCCTGGAGGCTACGCTCGAGGGCCGGGTGAGCCGGCACACCTTCGTGGTGGGCACCGGCACCGCGCCGCCTGATGCCGCCTTTCCGCCCGAGCTGTCGGGCAGCTGGTACAACGTCGCAACGTCGGGCCAGGGCTTCAACCTGGAGCTGGTGAACGACCGGCGCTTCCTGCTGTACTTCTACGGCTACGGAAACAGCGGCGAACACCTGTGGCTCTACGGCGACTACGATCCGCCCGGCCGCACCTTCGGCTACGGGCAGCCGGTGGACGTGCCGATGTACTTCGTCACCGGCGGAAATTTCTCCAATTTCAACGCCGCCAACATCAGCAGCCGCGTCTGGGGCACGGCGCGCATCAGCTTCCAGAGCTGCCAGCGCGCCACGGTGGAACTGAGCGGCGAAGCCGGCACCCAGGTGCTGGTGCTGGACAAGCTGCTGACGCCGATGGGCTTGAGCTGCAGCCAGTAGGACCGGCGCTCAGCCGGTGAAGCGGGTCCTGCCGTCCGGCCGCTGCGGCACGACGGGACTGAAATCGCCGACGTCGGCGAACGCGGCGCGGAAGGCCGGGCGTTTCGAGATGCGCGAAAGGTAGGCGCGGAACACCTCGTCCTGGCACAGGCCGTAGCCGCGCGCCCAGGTGACGTTGTGGCCGATCACGCAGTCGGCGGCGCTGAACTGCTCGCCGCAGATGAATCCGCCGCCGGCCAGCCGCGCCGCCAGCTGCGGCTCGATCTCGGTGAGGATCTTGCCGCGATAGCGCTGCGCCGTGCGCTCGTCGCGCTGGGCGGGCGGCAACACGTGCTCGTGGATACGCACCTGCCACAGCGCCATGTCCATGGTGGTGGCGCCAAACTGCAGCATCTGCAGGTAGTCGGCACGCGCGCGGCTGGCGGCTGGCGGCGGTGCCAGCGCTTTCTCGGGCACGGCGTCGGCCAGGAAGGCCACCATCGCCGCGCTCTCGATCATCATCAGCGTGCCGTCGTCGTGGAACTCGACCTCCAGCAGGGGCACGGCGTGGTTGGGATTCCTGGCCACGTATTCTTCTGAGTACTGCACGCCCGCGTAAAGGTCCACCTTCCGGGTTTCGAAGGCGTCGCCCACGGCTTCGTGCAGGATCCATTTGGCGCGTGCGCTGCGCGTGGCTGGGAAATGATGGAGCGTGAGCTTGCGGATGCCCTGCATCGGAGACCTCAAGAGGTGAACACGCTGCCGTGCTGCTGGCGCAGTTCGGCCTTCTGGACTTTGCCGGTACCGCCCACCGGCAGGCTTTCCACGAACAGCACTTCATCAGGCAGCCACCATTTGGCGACGCGCTCCGCCAGGAAGGCCAGCACCTCTTCGCGCTCCAGCGCTTGCCCCGGCCGGCGCACGATCAACAGCAGCGGCCGCTCTTCCCACTTGGGATGCTTCACGCCAATGACGGCCGCCATCGCCACGGCGGGGTGCGCCATGGCGGCGTTCTCCAGGTCGATGGAGCTGATCCACTCGCCGCCGCTCTTGATCACGTCCTTGGTGCGGTCGCGGATCTGCATGCGGCCGTCGGCATCAATGGTGGCGATGTCGCCGGTGGCGAACCAGCCGTCCACCAGCGGCGAGCCTTCGGCGCGGTAGTAGCCGCTGGCCACCCACTGCCCGCGCACCATCAACTCGCCCTGTGCCACGCCATCGCGCGGCAAGGTGGCCCCCGTGTCGTCCACCACTTTTATATCTATCCCGAACATCGACTTGCCCTGGCGCGCGACGATGGCATGCCGCTCCGCCGGCGACCGCGCCTGGTCCTGCGGCGAGAGGCCGCCGATAGTGGCCACCGCTGTGGTTTCGGTCATGCCCCAGCCGTGCCGCACTTCCACGCCGTAGTCGTCAGCGAAGGCCGCGATCAGGGTCTGCGGCATCGCCGAACCGCCGACCACGGTGCGGCGCATGGTGCTGAATTTCAGGCCGTTCTGCTGCACGTACTGCAGCAGGCCCAGCCAGATCAGCGGCACGCCGGCGCTCACCGTCACCCGCTCCGATTCCATCAAGCCATGCAGGCTGGCGCCGTCCAGCCGTGGCCCGGGCAGCACCAGGCGCGCGCCGGCAATGGGCGCGCCGTACGGTATGCACCAGGCGTTTATGTGGAACATGGGCACCACCGGCAGCACGGTTTCCAGCGGCGACAGCGACATGACGCCCGGCAGGCAGCCCGACAGCGCATTGAGCACGATGGCGCGGTGCGAATACAGCACGCCCTTGGGATGGCCGGTGGTGCCGGAGGTGTAGCACAGCGCAGCACCGGTGGTTTCGTCGAACTCGGGCCAGTCGAAGTGTTCGGGCTGCGGGGCAATCAGGTCTTCGTAGCAAAGCACGTTCGCAACGCCCTCGACGGCCGGCATGTTCTCGGCGTCGCCCAGGTACACCCACGCCTGCACCATCGGGCAGTGCGCGGCGATGCCCTGCACCAGCGGCGCGAACGTGCTGTCGAACAGCACCACCTGGTCCTTGGCGTGGTTGATGATGTAGATGAGCTGCTGCGCCTGCAGGCGCGGATTGCAGGTGTGCATCACCATGCCGCTGCCGGAGACCGC
>JANNQY010000065.1:0-7922 GCA_031400995.1 Lysobacteraceae bacterium | reverse complement strand
ACGCGGCGGTCGTCGAAGCCCGGTTGGTCCAACAGCAGTTCGCGCCCGGCAAAGCACTGGAACATCGTCGCGCTGGACCATTGGCTCGCTAAAGGCGGCCGCGTGTCCACCACAAAGGGCGCGTGGAGCCGGCCCGCGCTGGTGGTGACCATCACCTCCTCGCCCACGCTCTCCACGGCGCTGGCCCGGGCGCCCAAGATCAGCCTGATGTTGGGGGTGGCGGCAAGCGCACGCACGGCGGCGCGATAGAAATCGATGCTGCGGACATAGGCATAGCGCCAGCCTTTGGCACGGCACGCCACGCTGGCGCCGTCGGGCCGCGAGAACAGCCATTGGTTCCATTCGTGGGCGGCAGCCACCGGCAGCGCCTTGCCCCGCGGCGTCCAGAACGCCCAGCTGCGGTCGTCAACGTATTGCTCGCGCGGCTCAAGCACGCGCACCTGGCCACGGTAGCCGGACTGCGCCAGGCGCATCGCCAGCGACAGCCCCGCCAAGCCTCCGCCAACCACCACCAGGTCGGCGCGGTCAGCCATGGGTATCCGCCGTCGGCGCTAGCGCGAACTGCAGCGAGGGGTCATGCACCGCAGTGCGACGATGCAGCCGCGGCGACACCGCAAAAGACAGAAGCGCTTCTGCAAGGTAGCCCGACTTGGCTGCCGAACCGATGACGGCCCGTTGATCCCAGCTGCGGTAGCCGCTGGCGGCAATATGGCCGCCAATGGCGCGATACATGCGCGCGGCGGCCAAAATGGCCAGCCGCGCACGCGGGGGCAGGAAGCCGAGGCCAGACTCACCGCTCGCGTAGTAACGCTCGGCCAGGGCCAGCAAGCGCTGCGTCCCGGCAGACAGCGCCAGCTGCAGCGCCGGATCGGGCGCGGCGATGTCCGCCGGCTCCGCGTCGCCAATCCAGCTGGACGGAAGATAGCGACGCCCCATCCGTGCATCCTCGCCAACGTCGCGCGCGATGTTCGTCAGCTGCATGGCGATGCCGAGGTCCACGGCGAAGGGATAGGCGCGCGGGTCCTCGACGTCCAGCACCGCGCACATCATCTTCCCCACTGTTCCCGCCACCTGGTAGGCATAGCGAACCAGCGCGGCTTCATCTTCAATGCGCACCGGATCCAGATCGCTGCACACGCCCGCCACCAGGTCCAGCGCCGGCGCCGTGGCCATGCCCGTGCTGGCCTGCAGCGACAGCATGGCTGCGGTCCAGGGGTCGTGTGGCTGGCCCGTGCGCAGCGCGTTGGCAACGGCGGCCAGCGCCCGGCGCGCGGCGGCCGGGTCGTCGGCGTCGTCAGCCAAGTTGTCCACGTGGCGGCAGAACGCATAGAGCGTGGCGGCGCGCTCGGTGTGCCGGGGCCCGAGCAGATGGCTGGCGAAATGGAAGGTGCGGCCGTGGCGACGCAGTACCTCGCGCGCCGAGCTGGACGCTTGGATACCGGCACGCGGGTCCGCCGCCAGGGCGCTCATGCGGGTGCCCATTCCGGGCGGCGGCCGGCAAGCTCCTCGGCCGCCGACGGCAGCAGCTGGTCTACGACCTTGGCCGACGACAGCACGCCCGGTAGTCCAGCGCCGGGGTGGCTTCCGGCGCCCACGAGATAGAGGTTGCGGGGACCTTCACCGCGGTTGTGGAATCGGAACCAGGCCGACTGGCTGAAGTGCGGCGCAATCGAAAATCCCGCGCCGGCGGGCGACAGATAGCGTGATTCGAAATCCTCCGGGGTCATGAAGAAGTCTGCGCGGATGGTCTCGGCCAAACCGGGGAGGAGGGTGGCACCCAGCGCGGCGACCACGCGCTCGCGCAGGCGCGGCCCCTCCAAGGCCCAGTCTATGCCCGCGGTGAGGTTGGGTACGGGCACGAGCGCGTAAAAGCTGTCGCAGCCCTCGGGGGCGAAGCTCGGGTCGGTCGCGGTGGGGCGGTGCAGGTAGATCGAGAAGTCCTCGGCCAGGACCTTTCGGTGGAAGATGTCGTCCAGCAGCTCGCGATAGCGGGGACCCATCCAGATGGTGTGGTGGGCCACGCCGGGATACTGGCGGTTGGTGCCGAAATAAAGCACGAACAGGCCCATGGACTGCTCGCTGTGCCGGGCCTTGATCCGCGACGACAGCTGGGTGGCCGATCTCGGCAGCAGCTTGTTGTAAAGATGCACGGGATCGGCGTTCGACACCACGTGGTCCGCCGGAAGCACGGCACCGGCCTCGGTCACCACGGCGCGCACCGCGCCGTCCTCAACCTCGATGGAGGCGACGGTGGTATCGAGCTGGACTTCGATGCCCTGTTCGGACATCAGCCGCGCCAGCCCATCCACCAGCGCACCCGTGCCGCCCATCGCAAAGTGCACGCCGTGGGCGCGCTCGAGGAAATGAATCAGCCCGTAGATGCTGGTGGTGTCGAAGGGATTGCCGCCCACCAGCAGCGGCTGGATCGAGAACGCCTGGCGGATCTTGTCGTGCTTCACGCAGCGCGAAACCATCTGCCACACCGAGCGATACGCGCCCAGCCGAAGCAGGTGCGGCACCTGCTTGAGCATGAACCAGAACCGGTGGAAGGGCGCATCGGCCAGCGCGGTGAAGCCCACGTCGTAGATCTTGCGCGACTGCTCCAGCAGCGCCAGGTAGCCATCCGCGTCCGGCGGGTGGATGCGGCGGATCTCGGCCAGGGTCTGCTCGATGCCGCCGCCGTAGTCGAAGGTGTCGCCGTCGTTGAAATGGAACCGGTACCACAGCGGCAGCGGCACGATCTGCACGTAGTCGGCGATGTCCTTGCCAAACAGCGCGAACAGCTCATCGAACAAAAACGGCGCCGTCAGCACGGTGGGGCCGGCGTCGTGCCGGAAGCCGTCTTTCTCGAAAACCTGGGCCCGGCCGCCGAGCCGCGGGCAGCGGTCAACCAGCGTCACCTCGTGCCCCTTGGCCCGCGCGCGCAGCGCCGCCGCCATCCCGCCGAAGCCGCCGCCGATCACCACCACGCGGCTCATGTGATTGCCAGCGCGTCCGAGAGTAACGACGCGCGACGCAGGGCCTGTGTGGCAAGAAGCCCGCCGCAGCCCATCGGCAGCGCGTCTGCGGCGGCGTGGGCCTGCCGGAATCGGCGGATGGCCAGGTCGCGCGCGCACTGTTCGGGGTCTTTTTCTCCAGCGGCGGCCAGCACGGCCACCACGTTCAACTCTTCGTTGAGGGCATCGCGCTCGACGTCTTCCAGGTCGTCGGCCACCTGGTAGCCAATCGCGAACAGCGTGCAGGCTTCTACCGCCGTGGCGATGGCATCCTCCCGGCCGGCCAATGCCAGTGCCAGCTCGAGAGGAAGGATTAGCAGAGGCGCCGACTTTCCGCTGGCCACGTGCTCATAGCTGTGCAGCGAGCTCGGCAGGCCGCCCTGCAGCGCCAAGTCGTCGCATTGGCCGCGAATCACGCCGCCTACCCGATGGTGCATCAGGGCAATCAGGGCAGCGGCTTTGGTCCCGGTACCCGCCAGTGCGCCGTAGGCCGCGGATAGCAGCAGGTCACCGGTGCAAATGGCGACAGCGTCGCCAAAGCGTCGCCAGACCGCCTCTTGGCCGCGGCGGTGGGTATCGCGGTCCTGCAGGTCGTCATGGACCAGGGACGCGTTGTGCAGCAGTTCGCAAGCGGCGGCGATCGCGATGGCCTCGCGTCCTGAGCGCTGCAGCGACTGGCTGGCATGTAGCGCCAGATGGGCCCGAACCCTCGAGCCTCCGGCGGAAAGATGATAGGCGGCCGCCTTGCCGGCCTCGCCTGTGCCTTGGAACACAAGTTCGTGCATCCGTTGCTCGACTTGCTTGATGCTGGATGTTGCGCCAACGCTATACATGGACGCCTCGCAGAACCGCTCCGTCAGGAGGAAGACGGGGCCCGGACTAGCCGGGCCCCGTCCCGCGCTTTGGATCAGGCGCGGAGGTTCAGCCCTTGAAACCCTCTGCTTCCGACTTGCGGACCGCGATCGCATAAATCACCAGGCCGAACACGGCTTTGGCAGTGATGTCGGCGATGGTGTAGCCCACTTCGATAGCGGCCGTGGTGGTGCCGCCGCCCAGCGACAGTGCGAAGGGCAGGAAGTAAACGATCGGGTAGAAGAACCAAGACACGACCACCAAGTTGCGCGCGAGGCGAATGAGGCTACGCACGGACTCAGGCTGCCGCTCGATGGCTTCGCCCAAGCTGCTGTAGAGCGTAAAGACGATGTACAGGAACGGAATCATCGACAGGGCGCCCCAGACCAGGCGGGTCGAATCGATACCGCCCGAGACTTCGCCCGGATAGCCGAGCAGGATCATCAGCGCTGCGGCGCCGCCAAGCTTGACCGACTTCGACACGGTCTCGGACTGGGAGAGGCGCATCACCAAGATGAGCTCGACCAGCAGCAGTGGCACGGTGAGGAGCCAGTCGACATAGCGGTAGGCTTGGTTGAAGACCACGCCGGTGGCCGTGACTACGCCATCGGTAACTTGATAGGCCGCACCCCAGCTGTCGAAGATCCGCCAGTAATGATAGAGCGCGATGAAGGTGACCAGGCCGGTGACCGTCATCGCGGTCCGGTAGTGATGCGAGACCTGCGAACGACCGAACCAAAAGAAAATCGTTGCAGCGGCGAACGTTGCGATACCAAACGAAAAGGCGTTGTAGACCAGCGAAAACTGGCCTGCAGTCATAGCTTCCATTTTGTTACTCCCAGTGCCGGTGACGGCGTGCGTTGTTCTTCTTGGCTGCGCGATAACCGCAAGACCAAACCGCCGAGTAGCCTCAGATGGTGTCGGGAGGACGCAGCTGCATGGGAGTGGCATCGGCTCCCTTCCGTGGAAGCCCCCGGATTGGACGCCCGCCTGAGTGCAGGAAATGTGTAATCAGTGTCAACGCTGCGTCACGACACCGGGGCACAGCCCGATCCGGCAGCTGCGCCGCAGGCGGCGAGATGAGATCCGGGCAACCGCAGGCTCTACCCCCGCAGCTTGAACATCCACCGCAACGCCAGCGCCGCGCGCTTGCCATACGGCGGCTGCAGCGCCAGCTGGATGGACGACAGCGGCCCCTGGTAGAACACCGGGCGCATCTTGGAGAAGGTGAGGAAGCCTTCGTAGCCGTGGTAATGGCCCATGCCGCTGGCGCCGACGCCGCCGAAGGGCATGTCGTGCTGCCCCACCTGCACGATCGCCTCGTTCACGGCCACGCTGCCGGAAATTATCTGGGTGATATAGCGATCTACCAGCTCCTCGTCGTTCGAGAACGGGTAGAACGCCAGCGGCCGGTCGCCGGCGTTCACGTAGGCGATCACTTCTTCGGGCGTGCGATACGCCTTGATGGGCAGCAGCGGCCCGAAGATCTCCTCCTTCATGATCGTCATCTCGTCGGTTGCGCCCAGCACGATGTGCGGGGCGAACTTCCGGCGGCTGGCGTCGGGCTGCTGGTCGGGCGCCAGGTTGATCACGGTGGCGCCGCGGGCCCTGGCGTCCTCCAGCGTGGCGGTGAGTCGATCAAACGCAGCCTGGTCAATGATGGTGGTGTAGTCCGGGCCGTTGAGGTCGGGAAAGCGCTCTGCGACCAGCCGCTTCGCATGCGCCACGAACTCGTCGATGCTGTCCTCGGGCAGGAACAGGTAATCCACGTTCACGCACACCTGGCCGGCGTTCATGCACTTGGCCCAGAGGATGCGCTCGGCGGCGGTGGCGATGGGGAAATCGGGCGCCACCACGGCCGGGGCCTTGCCGCCCAGCTCCAGCGTCACCGGGCACAGGTTGGCCGCCGCGGAGGCCATCACGGCGCGTCCGACGGCGCCCGAGCCGGTGAAGATCATGTGGTCGAACGGTGTCTTCGAAAACTCCGGTCCGCGCCCCAGGTCTTCGAAGAACGCGATTTTCTCGATCGGCAGGTAGCGCGGGAACACCTCGATGAGCAGGCGCGCCAGGTGGCCGGAGCGGTCCGACATCTTCACCATGGCGCGGTTGCCGGCGGCCACGATGTCCACCAGTGGACCGAACGAAAGGAAGATCGGGAAGTTCCAGGGAACCATCACGCCCACCACGCCCAAGGGCTGCGGGATCACCCGGTTGCTCGCGCCGGGGAAGACCAGCTGGTCCACCGAACGGCGCTGGGGGCGCATCCATTTGTCGAGTTGCCCCAGTGTGTCGCGGATGCCTTGGCGCACCGGGAAGAGTTCGACCAGCCGCGTCTCGGTGGCCGGCCGCACGCCGAAGTCAGCGTTGATGGCCTGGATGATCCCGGCCTCGTTTTCCTTGAGGAACAGGTGCAGTGCCGCGAGGTCGGCCTTGCGCTGCTCAAGGTCGGGAACCGGATTGGCCCGATAGGCAGCGCGCTGCAGTTCGAGGCACTGGGCGAAAGTTAGGGACGGTGAATCCATGGCTCAGGCCTCCTGCGGCAGGGCGCGGCCGGCCGCGCGTTTCACCACGGAGGTGCATTCGGCTGCAGTGAGGTACTTGGGCACCGCGTAGGTGCCGTGGGCTTCCGCCAGCGCACGCTGCACGATTCGCGGGATGTCGTCGTCGGTGATCTGTTCGATGGTGTGCGGGATACCGATGTTGGCGTTGAGTTCGCGAATCTCAACGATCAGGCGCTCGGCCAGGGATCGCGGCGCGTCGCCTTCCTGCCCCAGCCCACAGGCCAGCGCCAGCGCCGCCAGCGGGCCGGTGGCGCCGTCCAGGTAGGCGTCGAGCACGTACGGCAACACGATGGCGTTGAGGTAGCCGTGCGGCAGGTGGTAGAGCGGGCCCAACTGGTGGGCGATGGCGTGCACGTAGCCCACGCTCACCTTGGTGAAGGCCATGCCCGCCATGCACGAGGCCACGGCCAGGCCCTGCCGCGCGGCGACGTCGCCGCCGTTCTCGCAGGCGCGCGGCAGGTTGCGCAGGATGCCGCGCGCCGCGGCCGCCGACAGCGCCTGCGTGGCCGGCGTGGCCAGCGTGGACAGGTGCGATTCGATGGCGTGGGTGAGTGCATCCATGCCGGTGGCGGCGGTGACCGGCAGCGGCAGGCCGAGCATGAGCTTGGGGTCGAGCGCGATGGCCGCCGGCACCAGCTTGTTGTCGACGATGGCGAACTTGCGCCCAGCCTTCGGGTCGGACACGACGGCCGCGATGGTCACTTCCGAGCCGCTGCCGGCCGTGGTGGGAATGGCGAAGAAGGGCAGCACCCGGGCGCGCACCTTGAAGTAGCCGTCCAGCTGCTCGGGACTGCGGCCGCTGGCATGGCAGGCGATCATGGCCTTGGCCGCGTCGATGGACGAGCCGCCGCCGATGGCCAGCACGGCGCCGGCGTCGGAGGCTTTCAGCTGCTCCAGCCCGGCTAGGATGATGGCGATGCTCGGGTCAGGCTCCACCTCGGAGAACACCGTCACCGTCAGGCCGGCCTGCTTGAGCGCGTCCAGCACCGGCGCTACCACCCCCAGCTTCACCAAGATGGCGTCGGTGACCACCACCACCGACCGCGCGCCCCGGTCGGCGATCAGGCGGGCCAGCTCCAGCGCCGAGTCCGGTCCGGTGAGCATGAGCGGCGTGGGCGCCGGCGCCACGCGGACCGCAAGCCCGAGGGCGCGGATGCGAATACGCGAAAAAAGATGCGACATGGAATAACCCTCTGTGCGAATCCAGCGTTACTTCACCTGGCCCACGTGGAGCAAGGCCGACCCCGACAGCACCACCTGCGGCAGCGACATGCCGATGACCACGCCGTCTTCCGTGGCGCGTATCTCGTGCACTTCGTTGGTGACCGGGTCGGTGATGGTGGCCAGCCGCTGGCCCGACACCACCGCGTCGCCCACGCCCACGGTGGGCAGGTAGATGCCGCCCTGGCCCTGAGGCACGCGCAGCCAGCGCGAACGGTCCAGCCAGCGCGCCGGCTGGGTGTTGGGCGGGTCATTGGTCATGCCGAGGTAGCTCATCACGTTCTTCACGCCC
>JANNQY010000064.1:0-8988 GCA_031400995.1 Lysobacteraceae bacterium | reverse complement strand
ACTCGCGACGCGCTACCGCGATGACGGCGCCGACGAACTGGTGTTCTATGACATCACCGCCAGCCCCGAAGGGCGCTCGGTCGATCGGGCCTGGGTAACACGCGTCGCGCGGGTGCTCGACATTCCCTTCTGCGTCGCCGGCGGCATCCGCAGCGTGGCGCAGGCGCAGGCGGTGCTGCAGGCCGGTGCCGACAAGATTTCAGTGAATACCCCGGCGCTGGAACGGCCGGAGTTGATCAGCGAACTGGCGGCGGAATTTGGCGTGCAGTGCGTAGTGGTGGGCATCGACAGCCTGCGCGACCCCGACGGCGAATGGCGCGTGCGCGCCTACACCGGCGACCCCGACAAGACCCGAGCCCTGCCGCGCCGCACGCTCGATTGGGTGCAGGAAGCGCAGCAGCGTGGCGCCGGTGAGATCGTGCTCAACTGCATGGGCGCCGACGGCGTGCGCAGCGGTTTCGACCTGCAGCAGCTGCAGGCCGTGCGCGCCGTTTGCCGCGTGCCGCTGGTGGCCTCGGGCGGCGCCGGCGAGGCCGCGCATTTCGCCGACGTATTCCTGCAGGCCGACGTGGATGCCGCGCTGGCCGCCACCGTTTTTCATTCCGGCATCGTCCGGATCCCGGAACTCAAAGCCACCCTGCGCGCGCAGGGCATCGAGGTGCGCGATGTCGCCTGAAGAAATCTCCGCGCTGGCCTGGGACAAGCAGGCTGGGCTGCTGCCCGCCATCGTCCAGGACGCCGCCACACGGCGCGTTCTGATGCTGGGCTACATGGATCGAGCGGCACTGGAGGCCACGCTGGCCAGCGGCCGCGTCACCTTCTTCAGCCGCAGCCGGCAGCAGCTCTGGATGAAAGGCGAAACCAGCGGCGACGTGCTCGACCTGGTGTCGCTGGAAGCCGACTGCGACGCCGACACGCTGCTGGTGCAGGCCACGCCGCGCGGCCCTACCTGCCACCTGGGCCGCGCCAGTTGCTTCCCGGCGGCCCCCGGCGATTTCCTGGCCGAACTCGACGCCCTGGTGGCCCGCCGCGAGCGCGAGCGGCCCGCGGGCAGCTACACCAGCCAGCTGTTCGAATCGGGCGTGCGCCGGATTGCCCAGAAAGTGGGCGAAGAGGGCGTGGAAACGGCGCTTGCAGCGGTAGTGCAGGACGACGCGGCGCTGCTGGGCGAGGCCGCCGACCTAGCTTTCCACCTGGCCGTGCTGCTGCGCGCGCGCGGGCTGGGTCTGGCCGACATGGTGGCCGTGCTGCAGCAGCGGCACGCGCCGGCGGCAGGCTAGCCGCGCAGGTTTCGGGCGATACTTCGGCAACTCGCCGGAGGCCGCATGCGTTCATTCCTGATGGTACTGATGGCGCTGGCGGCCGCACCGGTCGCGGCGCTGGCGCCCTGCAACGGCGGCGTTGTTTTCCATGACATCGACGGCGACGGCCGGCGCAGTTCGGCGGAGCCGGCGCTGCCGAGCGTGGCGGTGTCGGACGGCGAGCAGATTGTGCGCAGCAATGCCCGCGGCGAGTACCGCCTGCCGGTGGTGTCCGGGCGCACGGTGTTCGTGATAAAGCCAGCAGGCTGGCGGTTTCCGCTGCGCGCGAATGGCCTGCCGGATTTCTGGAGGCATTTGATCCGTGATGCCGGACCGGTCCTGAAGTACGGCGGCATCGCGCCGGCGCCACTGGGCTGCCGCGACTTCGCGCTGCTGCCCGACCGCCGTCCGGCCGGTGAACTGCAGGCGCTGGTGTTCGGTGATCCGCAGCCCAAGACCGCAGTGGACGTGGACTATTACCTGCGCGACATCGTGGCCGATGCAAAGGCGCGCAAGCCGCCCGGCACCGCCCTGGGCCTGACCCTGGGCGACGTGGTGAACGATGATCTGTCGCTCTATCCGGCCATGAACCGCGCCACCGCGCAGCTGGCGCTGCCCTGGCTGCACGCGCCGGGCAATCACGACTTGGATTTCGACGCCCGGCGCGACGAAGACTCACTGCTGAGTTTCCGCAGCACGTTTGGCCCGGATACCTACGCGTGGGAGGAGCACGAGGCGGCGTTCATCGTGCTCGACGACGTGATCTACCGGCCCGGCCAGCGCCCGGCCTACATCGGCGGCCTGCGCGAAGACCAGTTCACTTTCCTGGCCGCCTATCTGCCCACGCTGCCGCGCGAGCGGCTGCTGGTGCTGGCGGCGCACATCCCGTTCTTCGACCCGGATCCGGCCGTGGAAACCTTCCGCCGCGCCGACCGCGAGCGCCTGTTCGCAATGCTCGAGGAATTTCCCAATCTGCTTCTGCTCACCGCGCACGGCCACGTCCAGCGCCAGTACGTGCACGATGCCGCCAGCGGATGGCTGGGCGCGGCGCGGCTGCACGAATACAACCTGGGCGCCGCCTGCGGGGCCTACTGGAGCGGCGTGGCGGATACACGCGGCATCCCCGACACGCGCATGGCCGACGGGACGCCCAACGGCTGGGCCTTGCTGAGCGCCACGCCCGGCGGCGCCTACCGGCTGCGCTGGCACAGCGCCGGGCCCGAGCCCGACGAAGCCATCGCCCTGCATGCGCCGCGCGTGCTGCGCCAGGGTGCTTATCCAGCCTTCGGTGTGTACGCCAACGTGTTCATGGGCTGGGCCGACACGCGCGTTGAGTACCGCGTCGGCGACGGCCCTTGGCAGCCGATGCAGCGCGTGCTGCAGCCGGATCCGGGGCTGCTGGCGGAGAACCGCCGCGATGACGAGGCGGCTTCGCTGCGCGGGTTTGATCGCTCGCCGGAAGCACAGGCATCCACGCACTTATGGCGCGGCACCCTGCCCACGGATTTGCCGCTGGGCGAGCATGCGGTGGAAGTGCGGACCCTGGACCCGTGGCGCGGCGAACTTACTGCCCGGACGCAGTTTCGGCTGGACGCAGCGGCGGATTAAGGCGCGACTTCATCGTCTTGTAAGCGGGCGGCGGGTCGTCGTGGCCGAAGGGCAGGGCAGGCCCGGGCTGGAAGCTCCCTCGCCAGTCCGCCAGCCGCGATGCGATACGTTCGCCCTGCTGGATCTGCGGCAGGGACGGCTCCTGGTCCTCGATGCGCTCGCGCTGGGCGATGCGGCTGCGCGCCTGCAGGAAGGCCTGCTCGAAATCGACCGTGGCGTTGAGCCCGTCCACCAGCCATGCGCGGCCGAAGTAAGTGGCCGCAGATTCGCTGCCGCAGCCGAACGACGCGCGATCGGAGCGCGCTGCCGTGACCACCAAGGTATCGGGACTGCGCAGCGCCGGCACCAGGCCGCCGGAGAAGCACGCCGAGATCGCCAGCACGCGGTGGCGGATGCCGGCGGCATCCAGCATCTGCCTGAGCTGGGGCGCGGTGAGCAATTGGTCGTCGGCATCCGGGCGCCGCAGCAGCAGTTCGTGCTCGGGCGTGCCGTGGGTGGTGAGATAGAGCAGCAGCAGGTCTTCTTCCGGGTCCATGGCCGCGCCGATCGCGGCCAGCGCGTCGGCCAGGTTGCGCGGCGTGGCCTCGGGCAGCGGCAGCAGCAGCGGCGCGGCGTCGTGGTTGGCCAGCACGATCACGCGTTCGCCGGCGTCCAGGCGCTGGCGTGCCAAAGCGCGCAGATGCTGCACTTCGTTGAGGAACACTTGCTCGGTGCCGTCTCCGGCGACGCCCAGGACGAAAAGGTCCGGCTGCCCGGGACGCTGCGGGGCCAGCGCGGCGATCTCGCGCGCCAGGCTTTCATCTGGCGGCGCAGGAACGGGCTCACTCACCTCTTTGCGCAGGCTCTTGGCCTGCACCGCGCCGCAAACCAAGCTAGCCAGCAGCGCCAGTCCCAGCCATCGGCGGCGGGCCGCGGGGTTCAGGCCTGCTCCAGCGCGATATCGGAGAAACTTTCCACCCGACGGTGGCCGTGCGTTGCCGCACCGTGGCGCGGCTGCGGATAGTCTTCGCGCCGATCCAGCAGCACTGTGTGCAGGCCGGCGTCGCGCGCGGCGTCCAATTCCTCCACCACGTCCGAGAGGAAGATCACCTCGTCGGCCGGCCGGCCCAACTGCGCGGCAATGCGGCGGTAGCTGTCGGCCTCGCGCTTGCCGCCCACTTCGGTGTCGAACCAAGCCGACACCAGGGGCGTCAAGTCGCCGGCTTCGCTATGGCCGAAGAACAGCTTCTGCGCCGCCACCGAACCCGAGGAGTAGACGGCGATCGGATGGCCTACGGCCGCCCACGCTCGCAGCGCCAGCGCGGCGTCCGGATAAACGTGCGCGCGAAAATCAGCGCGGGCGTAGCCGTCCTGCCACAGCATCCCCTCCAGCGCCTTGAGCGCGGTGTGCTTGCGGTCGGCGTCGACCCAGCGCTGCAGGGTGTCCACCAGGGTCTCGTCATTCGGCTGGCCGCCGACTTCGGCCGCCACCACGTCAAGCCACCGGCGCACCTCGGGCTCGTCGCCGCGGGCGGCGATGAAGCCGGGCAGGGCGCTGCGGGCATACGGAAACAGCACGTCCCGGACGAAGGAAATGCTGCTGGTCGTGCCCTCGATGTCGGTCAGGATGGTCTTCACTCAGCCCGCCTGGCCAGGCTCATAGCGCGGGAAACGCTGGGCGATGTCGGTGCCGGTGAAATAACCCACCCAGCCATCGGGCTCGGTGAAGAAACGGATGGCGACGAAGTGCGGTTCCGGGCCCATGTCGAACCAGTGGGTGGTGCCGTCAGGCACGCCGATCAGGTCGCCGGCCTCGCAGCGGATCTCGTAAACCTTCTCGCCCACGTGCAGGGTGAACAGCCCGGATCCGGCGACGAAGAAACGCACTTCGTCCTCCTTGTGGAAATGCTCGTCCAGGAACTTGGTGCGCATCGCCTCCTTGTTTGGATGGTCTGGCGCAATCGAGACCACATCCACGGCCTTGAAGCCGTTCTCGGCAACCAGTTGGTCGATGTCGGCGCGGTAGGCAGCCATCACAGCCTCGGGGGTGTCGCCGGCCTGCACCGCATGCGCGGCCTGCCACTGTTCGAAGCGCACGCCGATGGGCTTGAGGCGCTCGGCGATCTGCGCCAAGTCCTCGGTGGAAGACAGTGGGGCGCCGGGATCGGCGTCGTTGAAAATGCGCAGCCGGCTCATGCGTGCAATTTCCTCAAGTCGAGCTCGCAGGCAAACAGGAATTCGAAAGCCTCGAGATGCCGGCGCGCCTGCGCCATGTCGCGGCCCCAGGCATACAGGCCGTGGCCGTCTATCAGGTAGCCCCACAGCGGGCCCGATCCAGCAGCGCCTCCACCTGGGCGGCCAGCGCCGGCATGTCCTGGGTGTTGGGCAGCACAGGCACGTCAATGGCCATCTCGTGGGTCTGGTTGCCGTCGAAAGCTTTCAGCAGCTCATAACCCGCCAGCCGCAAATGACCCTGGGCGGCGAACAGCCGCGACGACACCGTCTGCACGCGCGAGTGGGTGTGCAGGACGCAGCCGATCCCAGGGAAGCGCGCATAGAGCTGCGTATGCAGCAGGGTCTCCGCCGAGGGACGCTGGGGCGTGGCGACCGGCCGGCCTTCGAAATCCACGACCATGATGTCGGCCTCGACCAGGCGGCCCTTGTCGCGGCCAGACACGGTGATGGCGGCGTGCCGGTCGTCCAGGCGCATCGAGAAATTGCTGCTCGTGGCCGGGGTCCATCCCAGGGCCGAAAGTTCGCGCGTGTTGGCGGCGATTTCGGCGGCGCAGGCGGCCAGGCGGGCAGGGTCGTAGGGCAGGGTTTCCATGCCGCGGAGTTTAGCCGAACCCGGCCCGTGGATAGGCTTGATCGGCGTCAACGATTCGTTCACGCCACAGGTTCATACTACGCCCAGCCACCGGATAACCCGCAGCCAAGGACCACCCATGAACGCCCACGATTCCTCCCGTCGCCAGTTCTTCATCAAGGGCGCGCTGCTCGCCGCCGCCGTCCCCTTCGTCGCTGCCGGCTTGATTGGCACCGCGTCGGCGCAGGCACTCAAGCCGCTGCCGGCCGACAACGCGACGGCCTTGGCGCTCAAGTACGTCGCCGACGCCAGCAAGACCAAGGAGCCCACCTTCAAGCCCGGCTCGAACTGCGCCAACTGCCAGTTCTTCACCGCCGCCAGCGGCGCCTGTACCTTGTTTGCCGGCTACAGCGTCGCGGCCACGGGCTGGTGCACGGCTTGGGCCAAGAAAGCCTGAGTCCCCCCGCCCGGGAGTCTCGGTTCCTGAGACCCCGGCCCGGCTAGAATCCCTGCTTCGCTGATGCCGGGGTTCGCTTTGTCTGCTTCCGAAACCACTTTCCTGCTGTTGGGTCTCTTCGCCGGCCTGATCCTGGCAGGCACCGTGTCTGTCTGGGTCGCCCGCAGGCGCATGGCCGAAGCCCGCGCCGCCGGACGCAGCGAGCAGGCGCCTGAGTTGAGCCGCTTGGCCGGCGAGGCGCACAGCGCCGCTGCCCAACGCGAGGAGCTGCGCGGCCGGCTGGAGGCGATGGATGCCGAGCTGCGTGATATCCGCGGCAGCCGGGACGTCTCCGAGAGCCGCGCCGCGGGGCTCGAAGCCCGGCTGGCCGAGCAGCAGGCCGGTGCCGAGCAGCGCTACCGCGACCTGGAAGTTTCCCGCGAGCGCATGAAGACGGAGTTCCAGGCCTTGGCCGCGGAAATCCTCGAGGAAAAATCCAAGCGTTTCGGCGAGCAGAATGTCAGCCAGATCGGCCTGCTGCTGAACCCGCTGCGCGAGCAGATCGGCGATTTTCGGAAAGTGGTCAGCGAGGCCTACGAGAAGGAAGGCCGCGAGCGCGTCACCCTGCAGGCCGAGCTCAAGCAGCTGTTTGAGCTTAATCGCCAGCTCAGCGACGAGGCCGGCAGCCTCACGCGTGCCCTCACCAGCGACAACCGCACCCAGGGCTATTGGGGCGAGCTCAAGCTTGAACGGCTGCTGGAAACCGGAGGCTTGGAGAAGGGCCAGCAATACCTCACCCAGGAAAGCTTCAAGGACGAGGCCGGGGACCGCTACCGGCCCGACGCGCTCCTGCTCCTGCCCGAAGACCGGCAAATCGTCATTGACGCCAAGGTGGCCCTGCTGGACTACCAGCGCGCCTGCGAAACTGGCGACGACGGCGAGCGCGAGCAGCACATGGCGCGGCATGCGGCGGCGCTGCGTACCCACGTCAAGCAGCTGGGCGAGAAGGACTACAGCCGCCTGCACGGCCTGACCAGCCCGGACCTGGTGTTGATGTTCGTGCCGGTGGAGGCCGCCTTCCTGGAGGCGCTGCGCAGGGATCCGGAGCTTTACGACTTTGCGTTTTCACGCAAGATCATCCTGGTGGGCCCCAGCAACCTGCTGGCTTCGCTGCGGCTGGTTGCGCAGATCTGGCGCACCGAGCAGCAGACCAACAACGCCAAGGCCATCGCTGAGCGCGGCGCGGTGCTGTACGACAAGTTCGTCGGCTTCGTGGAGGACATGGGGCGGGTGGGCGAGGCCCTGGACCGGGCCCAGAAAGCCCAGCATGACGCCGTACAGAAGCTCTCACAGGGCAAGGGCAACCTGGTGGGCCAGGCCGAGAAGCTGCGCAAGCTCGGCATTGCACCTTCCAAGAAGATGCCGCTGTCGCTGCAGGACCTTTCCAGCCCGGACGACGACGCAACGGCCGAATAGGCCGCTGGCTTTTCAGACTCGCTTGGCGTCGAAAATCCGGAACAACACCCAAGACAGCAGCGCGACACCAAACGCGCCGAAGATCATCGACCACGGCGAAGTGAATATCAGCAGCGCGCAGGCCAGCAGCGACACCGCGCCCAGCCATTTATCGCTGCGGCCCGACGGGCGCTCGGGGGTGCCGACCAGCAGGGCCAATCCGGCCGCTACGTAGGCCAGCACGATCAGCAGCGTCACCATGCCGATGATGGTACCGAACTGGCCGGCGACCGTAGGAGTCACCGTGGCGAAGGCGATGCCGGTCATGGCCACCGTCACGATCACCAGTCCCCAGCCGGCGGCGCCGTTGGGCAGCAATCGGCCAAAGATCGCCGGCAGGTAGCCGCGATGCGCGGCGCGCGCGCCCGCTTCGCCGGCAACCAGCATCCAGCCGCCCAAGGTGCCGGTGGCCTTGAGGGCCGCTGCCGCCGCGAGGGCCACCGCGGCCCAGGGGCCGTAAATCTCGGCGGCCACCAGCGCAAAGGGCGCGCCGGACGCGGCCAGTTCATCCGCGGGCACGATGCCCATCACCAGCACCGACGACACCAGATAGACCACGCCGGCGAGCAGGATGCCGGCTAGCGTGGCGCGCGGCACGTTGCGGTCGGGGTCGTCGACGATGCCCGCCACCATCGCGCCGGTTTCCAGACCAATGAATGACCAGAAGACGGGCGCAAGGTTACCGAACACCACCGCAGCGTCCGACTTCTCGGTGACGTTCCAGTCCGCCGCGAACAGCGAGGCGTCGAACTGCGTCCAGCCACCTACCAGCACCACCGCCACCGGGAGCAGGCCAAACACGACGCAGAAGGACTGGAAGGTAGCAACCCGGCGCGGGCCCGCCAGATTAATCACCAACATCAGCCAGATCAGCGCCAGCTGGCCGCCGAGGCGCACCGCCGTGCTGTCGCCGTCGAGCGGCGGCAGGAGGACCAGGTAGCCAAACGCGGCCACGGCGACGGCGTTGTTGCCCGCCCACGAGGCCGCCCAGTAAAGCGTGGTGGCGAGAAAGCCCATGTCGCGGCCCAGTGCGGGCCGCACGTAGTCATCCGGGCAATTGAGATTGGGATAGTCGCGCGCCAGCCGGGCAAAGGCGCCGCCGAGCACGACCGCGATGACGGTACCAATCAGCCAACTGAGCGCCGTGACCGAGCCCTGGGTGGCCAGCGACGCGGGCAGCAGGAAGAACCCGGAACCGATCATGTTGTTGGCTACCACGAAGGTGGCCAACACCACGCCTATCTTTTTCGGCGCCGTCATGGGCGCGCCCCGACGTAGGCCCTACGTGGCCTCGGGCAGGTTGTCCCCGTCGAACTGGTCCAGGCCCTTGTTCAGACGCGAGT